>JASHOO010000478.1 GCA_030041035.1 Bryobacteraceae bacterium
TAGCCCGAGCGCCATTCAATCAGATCGTGGACAGCAGGAGACGGTTACGGATTCAGATCAAATCGGTCGAGGACCGAGCCATCCAATGCGTATGCCTCGATGTGCGCCGACTTGCCGGCAACCTTCACCCACACGAAGCTGAAAATAGGGCGTTGATACTCTTGCCCACAAGTAAGCATTCAGCCTCGCTCCCTCTGACGAGGCTGACGGCACACGAGGCCCGGCGGAATCCGGCCTACTCCACTACCGCCAGCATTAATTGGAGTCCGGACTTGAGTTGCAGTTCCTTGTCAGCCGAGACAAACTTCGAGGCGTGCTGGGGTCCGTCATCGACCTCTAACGTGACCCCTGGCATGCCGATTATTGAGCCGGTGTGTGCAGCCACACCGATTCCAGAGGCGGAGGAATTCTCGGGTGCTGTTTCCGTCACTGTTTTAGGCCGGGGAACACCGCCGTGCATGGGCCGGTTGCCCGGCGTGGCATCGTCCACCGAAGAACTCTCGCCGCCAACGCGCGTTGGTCCGCTCGTTTCACCAGGCAACATGGCGGAAACTATAGACAACCTCACTGGAGTCGGTTTGCCTTGGATTTCGGCCTGATCAAAGGAAATCGCAAGGGATTTCTCGTCTGCGGCATGCACCTTTCCCACGAGGGTCGTCTCCGCAGGGATGGTAACCCCGTCGCGCAGGATAACGGCCTGTTTGGAACGGGCTTTGACAACATCACCCACTTTGGCCTTCTTGGCTTTGATAGTTTTGAGCAATTCGACCTGGATGAACTGCTTGGAACCCTGTGCGGCCACCAATTGTAAGCCGCCAAGCGCCAACATAACCCAAAGGACGAACCACCCGCGCATTGATGAAAGCACGCCTTCCCCTAAGAATAAACGTAAGCCTAGCCTCCGCAAAAGTCTAGAAGATTTCGACTCATATTTGTTTTAAGACCAGACTGGCTTTCTATCATGCCTCTACCGCAACCGGAACACCTCTCGCCAATGTGCAATCCAGGCGCCCACTGGAAGCGAAGCCATGCTGGCGCGTGACCCGGTTTTGTAACTCCTGAGGGGTAGCTGGTTGACCGGCCGATTGTGGCTCAGTCGGGGGCCGTGACGAGCTTCCGGTGGCCCAAGCCGAAAAATAGAGAAGTCCGCCTTGCGTGATTCTTCGCTATTCGGTCCGCAGGGCAACCATGGGCTGGACGCCTGCTGCGCGCCAAGAGGGAAGCAGTGCTGCCACGAGCGCTGCCAAGCCAAGCAGCAACGTGGTGAGCGTCAGCATGACTGCATCCCATGGCTGCACGCCGAATAGCTGAGAGGTCATCAGCTTGCCGGCCCCGATCGCAGCAAGAATGCCAAGCGCAATCCCGATCCCTACCTGCCGGAATGCACCACCAAGCACCATCCTGATGACAGACCCGCGATCCGCGCCCAGCGCCATTCGTACACCGATCTCACTCGTCCGCCGCTCCACCGAATAGGCCAGAACCCCATACAACCCCACCGCCGCCAGGATGAGCCCAAGCGCGCCAAACATCGTCGTCAGGGTCGCAATCATATTCTCCTGTTGAAAATCTGCGCTCACGATTTTGGTATACGGGTCGACCCCGTAAAGCACCAAATCCGGATCAACGCCGGCCAAGACTTTGCGCACACGCTGTTCTATATCCGGCGGGTGTCCCGACACCCAGATCACAATGTTGTACAAATAGTGAGACCAGATTTCATCGCTCGTGAGTGCCGGATCGTCGTACTGCTCCCTCTGTGCTTCCGGCAGCCAAAACATGGGCCGTACGGGTTGCTTGTAGCCCCACGTCATATACCGCACGTCGTTGGTCACTCCGACGATTTCGAACGTTCCGGAATATTTGATTTTGTCCATCCCGAAGTGCTGGCCTATCGGATTGTGGTCCTTGAAGAACCGCTTGGCAAAAGCGTGGTTGATCACCGCCACGTTGCGCGTGGCCGCCGTGTCCCGCTCGCTGATGGGCCGGCCTAGCATGATCTTCGCCCCGATGGTCTCCAAGAAGCCGGGCGTCACTCGCGCCCACGAGGCACTCGTGTCTTCCTTAGCCGGGGGCTCCGGCCTGCCCTCGATGCGAATACCATCGTTCCAGCTATCGCCCGTCATTGGGGCATAAAGCGCTGGCGCCACCATCCGCACACCGGCGATTTGCATCAGCCGATCGTCAATTTGCCGGAACATCGGCTCCATTTGCTCGGGCTTGTAGTTGCCCAGCATGGGATTGATCCAGGCAATATATCGGCCCTGCGTCTCGAACCCGAAATTTTGGTGCTCGAGGTTTCGCAGGCTCTGGGCCAGCAGAGCCGCCGCGGACAGCAATACCAGCGACACCGTGATCTGCGCGATGACCAGCGACTTCTGTGCCCAGGAGCGGCCGGCTCCAACCGATCGGCTGGCTCCGCGCAGCGCCTCGGCAGGGTCGGCATGCGAAGTCATCCATGCCGGAGCGATCCCGAAGAGAACTCCTGTCATGACCGATACACCCAGTGTGAACAGTAGCACCGGCCACGACGGTGTGGCCTCGATTGGCACGAAGTTGTTCGGGCCGCCGATCTGGAAAGCCAGGTACAGAATCAGCCTTGTGCCGGCATACGCAACGCCAATGCCCAGAACCCCTCCAATCGTCGCCAGCAGCGTGGATTCGACCAGTACCTTGCGGATGAGGCGCCCTCGCGAGGCGCCGAGTGCGACACGCAAAGACGTTTGCGCACGATCCTTTAACCCCCGCGCCAGCATCAGGTTCGCCAGATTCGCGCAGGCTACCAGCAGCACACATCCGGCCGCGATCAGCAGCAGCTTCAGTCCATCCTCATATTGATCGCGCATGACTGCCACACCCGCGCCACCGGGAATCACGTGCAGTGTCTGATGCTGCCAAAGTTGTTTCTCGCCCGGTTCCATGTCCGGGACATGGCTGGCCAGCCAGTTGTGAAGTTCCAACTTCAGTTCTGCCTCGAGCGACCGCGGCTTCACTCCCGGACGCACTCTTCCGATCAGGTCCAGAAAGTTGCCATTCGGCCTTTTCAGCCGCGATGTCGCTCCGTCGATTAATAGCTCCGAAGTCAACGGCAGCCAGAAATCGGGCATACCCCATCCGGCCAGCTTCGCGCCATAGAATCCCGGCGCCGCCACACCGATGACCGTGAACGGGTGCCCATTAATCAGGTAAGTAGCGCCAACCACGGAGGGGTCAGAAGCGTACTTTTCGCGCCAGATGTGATAGCTCATTACGACGACGGATGGTCCGCCCTCCTGGTCATCCGCGTCCGTCATCAGCCGGCCGATCCACGGCTGCACCCCAAAAGTCCGGAAAAAATTGCCGGACACATACTGACCATTCCGGGTGTCCGCCTGCGCCGTAGATCCCGCTCTGCGGACGCCCAGCGGTGCATTGCCGGCCTGTAGGGCAGCCAGGTCAGTGAACTCGGGCGTGTGCACGCGAAAGTACTTATACGTCTCCCATGAGAACAGCGAAAAATCTCCGTCCTCCCCCTGCGTATATCCGCCCCAGTTGCAGCAGCGAATCTTATCCCCGATCCGCCACAACTCCTTCGGCTTCACGACCGGCAGCGACTTCAGCATGACTTGATGCACGAGGGTAAAGATCGCCGTTGTCGCTCCGATTCCCAGCGCTAGTGTAATCACCGCCGTGGTTGTGACCCCCGGCGCCTTTCGCAGTTGCCGCAACGCATCGCGCAAATCAGTCAAGAAGGGTTACTCCAATCCTGGACGGTCATATTTAACACTCTGTGTGGCGGTACCGGAGTGTGCCAGCCGCAGTCTTGACCGCAAGACTGTAAATGCTTGAGGGGACGTGGACTTCGCACCGTTTCAGGCCAAGCGCCGGCGCAGACCGGAACCGCCTGGAGCGTCCGAAAGTCGGATAATGCCATTCTCCTTTTATACTGTTCTTCTCAAAAAAAGTTACGCGGTTGTGCCGCATTCGCAAGCGCACATCATCGGCCACGCCATGCGGGACCCTGACTCGGCCAGATTCGTTCCCGAGCGATAGCGCAGCTCGAAGGAAATTCCGCCGCCTCCCACCCAGGCATTTGGATCTAATCCGCCATCCGACTCAGCAGCGCCCGGTAAAGCATGGCGCGAGGATTGGTTCGGCATCGATAGCAGATATTTCACCCGGAGACTGGCCAAACTGGGTAGACGTCCTACCATGATCTTGGTTAGCATCAAGTCGGCCGAGGAGTTTGATTCGCAGTGAACACCGCGGCATCCGTGCCTCCCAGAATTAACACGAGCGCGTTTTCCACCCGCCCCCTTCATGTGAGAGATTAGGCGATTGCTATTGTCCCGCCTAACCGGTTCCCGTCTTAGCCTGTGCCCAGTGTGGCTAGGTCGACGCTGGGCAGCCTATCAAAAGTTAATAGAGTTCCTAACAAATCCATAAATAGGTCACTTACACCTTACGGTCGGGAATTGCACTTTACTTTTTGCAGTATTGCCAGTACGCCTATGTACGATTACCCTGTCTTTGGGTGTTCACGTTTTGCCGATCAATTTGGTCGTAGCGGCACAAGGTGAAACTCCCGAGGGCCATCGGGTGTGATAATCCGGGGGCTTCCGAGCATTCCGGAGCCAATTCTACAGTGAGAGCAGAGGATCACGTGCAAAACAAATGGTTTTCACCCTGGCGCGGCCAGGACAACTCGACTGAGTACATCAACGGCGCGTCGAAGGCCAACAACGGCGCGCAAACTGAGGCTTCGCCGGAGGTCAAGGGGTCGCCGGCGCCCTCGTCTGGTAACGGATTTGCGGCATGCGGCATGGACTTACTTCCCTGTGAGGAGATCTACCGCTCGGCAGGCATTAAGGGTCCGCGGCTGGGCTACTCGATCGGAAAGGTGATCGAGATGCTTCAGAGCGATCACATCAAGGCCCTGTCGACGGAGACGAAGCGCGCGTCGCTCCTGATGGCACTCGAGGCCGCGGGAGTGCAGGTGGACGAGGTACTGCAAGATGCGACCCTCCGCCAGCGTGCCATAACTTCGTACGAAGCGATCCAGCGCAAACACCTCGAAGAGTTCGAGGCGCGAAAAGCCCAGGAGAACGTTGCCATACAGGCGGAATCAGAGCGTGTGGGTGCTGAGTATGCCGCTCGGATTTCACGCAACCTCGATGAGGTAGCTCGTGAAAAAGACGGCTTCCGGAAGTGGCAGACAACGAAACAGCAGGAGGCGCAACGCATCAGCGACGCAGTGGCCTTGTGTCTGACCCAGATTAACGTGTCTACTACGACCAGCAAGGCGCCGGCTGATCGGTTGGCAGCGTTTCGTGAACTAGCCGCTAGCCACGAAGATCCGGCAGTCGTGCATCGCAGCTAATCCGGGGCGAGGAGAGCGATTGAGATATTGGCGCCCTGTGTTGTTACGCGTGGCCGACGGCTTTCGCAATTGTGTGCAAGCCGAGGGAACCCTTGAAGTTTTTCCCTTCGAGTTTGAACAAGTTGAGATTTAGAACCGCACTGAGGAGGGCGGCGGAGAGTTTATGAAGACGACGGAACAATCACCGGTACTCGGTGTCGATATTGGGACCAGCCATATTGTAGCCGCACGGCACACCGAACAGGATTTCCAATATGAACGGCAGCTAAATGCATTTGTAAGCATTCCTTACACCAAGCTGGCCGAAACTCTGATGGCGAAGGAGCGCATCAATCATGCTGTTCAAGGCGGTGAGATTCTGGTGTTCGGTGACGAGGCCGAGCAATTTGCCGAATTATTTCATGTAGAAACCCGCCGCCCCATGATGAACGGTATTCTCAACCCGGGCGAGGCCGACGGCATGCTGGTCATCCGGCAGATCATCACGCGGCTGCTGGGGCGGGCCAAGAAGCCAGGCCAGCACATATATTTCAGTGTCCCGGCGCCCGCCCCTGGAATGAACGCGGACAAATTTACTTTCCACGAATCTACGTTACGGCAGTGTCTCACCGACTTGGGTTACGAGGCGAGGAGCATCAGTGAGGGACTGGCCGTGGTCTATGGCGAGTTGGGAGATTCCAACTACAGCGGGATCGGCGTGAGTTGCGGCGGCGGCATGTGCAATGTCTGCCTGGCGTACCTCTCGGTTCCCGTGATAAGCTTCAGCGTTCCCAAAGGCGGCGACTATATCGATAGCAACTCAGCAGCGGCTGTGCATGATCTGGCTACGAGAGTGCGGGTGGAGAAAGAGAAGGGATTTCACTTTAATGGATACTTCGAGAACAAGACCTATCACGCATTGAGTGTTTACTACGACGACGTCATTCAGTCGCTTGTTAAATCCATGCGCGAGGCCTTTGGCAATGCATCCAACCTGCCCAAACTCAAACAGCCTGTGCCGCTCGTGCTCAGCGGAGGGACGGCGATACCGCCCGGATTCCGGGAGCGCTTCGAGAAAGTTCTTCGCGCCTCTGATTTCCCCGTCGAGCTTTCCGAGATCCGCGCCGCCGCTAACCCTCTGCATTCGACGGCCAAGGGCACTCTCGTCGCCACGTTATGTGAGGCATAATCTGCCCGCAGTGATTCTCCGGTGCGGAGCGTGAAATTGAATGTTCCTCGATAGGCGAGCAATGCCGCCTAAGGTTTCATGTCTAGGATGTCCCTGAGCGGGCTGGGCCGTCGCCAGGCCGAGGTGATCAGCGACGCCATCGCGCACCTGGTCGAGAAGCGGGCGGCTGTGATCGACGACGATGTAGCGCGTTTGAAGTTCATGCGCCGCTCGATCGCCGTTCAAGAGGCAACCGCCTCGGCGTTGCGTCAGGCCTCACGCCGGCGCATCTACCTGGCATCGGGCATGGCGCTGGTTGTCGTGTTGTCGTCTTCGGTTCTGCTCCTCCGAGTTCCGCGCAAGGCCACTCCTCGGCCTCGGCCCGTTACGGTTTCACGCCAGAATGTTGCCCAGGCGGCGCCCCCCAAGGTCTGGCTTGTCGAGCAGAAGGGAACGGCTGAGCTTTATAGCAATGGCCTTCGCATCGATGATGAGTTTCTTACCACAACTCGATCCCGCGCCTACTACCCGTTCGACAGAATCGCATGGCGCGAGGGCGGGGTTGCCACCCAACCCATTGGAATTGTCTTTCATACCACCGAAACTAGGCCGGTTCCCTTCGAACCCAGCCAGAATTCCCGTCTGCAGCGCAACGGGCGCAATCTGTTGGCTTATGTCGCTCAGCATCGCCTCTATCATTTTCTGATTGACCGCTTCGGCCGCGTCTTTCGCGTGGTGGCGGAGACAGATTACGCGAATCACGCAGGCCAGTCCATCTGGGTAGACGACAGAAACATCTATTGGGGTTTGAATCAAAGTTTTCTCGGCGTGGCCTTCGAAGGTCAAACCGAGACGCAAGCTGAGGGCTCCAACGACACCGCGACATCAGCGCAGATCGACGCAGCGCGCATGCTTACTGAGATGCTCCGATCGAAGTACCGCATTGCCGCAATCAATTGCGTCACGCACGCCCAGGTGTCGGTGAACCCACAAACCATGCGTTTGGGCTATCACACCGACTGGGCGGCCAACTTTCCATTCCACGAAGTTGGCTTGGGCGATGGCTACCTGACCCCCATCGCCGCCTTGACCCTGTTTGGATTCGACTACGACTCGGCGTTTTTGCAAGCCAACGGCCGCCATGTTTGGCCGGGACTCGTTACCGCCGAGGAGCAACTTATCCGGGATGCCGCCACCCACGGTACCACGGTCGATACCTACCGTCGCTCATTGCGCGAGAAATTTCATGCCTGGAGGACCAGCCAAGCCAACGCTTCCTCGGATGACACGGTCGCCGAACAGTCGCAGATTTCGACAGCGTCGGCGAAGTGATCTCCACAAGCTACTAGATAAGTCCACGAAAGTTGCGCTCGAGCGCTCTTCCGATCTCTAGCGACATTAGCCGGCGCGGAGTGCGGCCATCGGATCGATTCTGGAGGCGCGGCGCGCGGGCAGGTAGCCGGCTGCGGCGGCTACGAGTGTCAGAATGAGCAGCATTCCACCGAATGTAACTGGATCGGTGGTTGTGATTCCGTAGAGCAAACCGCTGATGGCCCGGGCTAGAATCCAGGAGGCAGCTAACCCGAGTAACATTCCGATGGCAGCCAGCGTCATGGTCTGGCCCAGGATATGAGCGCGAAGATCGGCGGCAGAAGCGCCGAGTGCCATCCGAATCCCGATCTCCTGCGTTCGCTGAGTTACAGAATAAGAGATGACGGCGTAGATACCTAGCGAGGCAAGAATCACGGCGAAACCGGCGAATCCGGCGAGAAGTATTACCACGAAGCGGCGTGGAGAGACGGATTTGTCTACGAGCTGTTGCAGGGTGCGGAAATCACTGGACGGCAGATTGGGCGCAATGGAACCCAGAGAGTAGCGGACGATCGAGGCAAGCTGTGCCGGTGGTAGATTTGTGCGCAGTACTAAGTCAACAGACACATGGTCGTCACATTGACCGATGTCGAAATACATCTCGTTGCCCGCACTTTGTTCCAGAGCGAGATGGCGGACGTCGCCGACCACGCCGATAACACGGGTATCTTTGCCTCCGCAGCCCTGGATGATCTGGCCAACCGCGTTCTCACCCGGAAACAGTGTACGCGCCATGGTCTGATTGATCAGCATCACCGGCTCACTTGACGGCGTGTCGCGCTCTGTGAAGTCCCTGCCTTCTATGAGGGGAATTCCCATGGCGCCGATATAGCCGTCGCTGATGATGCGCACGAAGGCGTCGAGGTCCAGCTCGCGCGGATATTGGTGGCCCTTAACCCGAAAACCCCATCCGCGATTGCGGCCGAGGGGAAGCGAATCGGACAGCCCAGCGGCGCTGACGCCAGGAATCTCACGAGCGATGCGCAGTACCTCGTTGAAATATGCATTCTGCTTGGTCTGCGTGTTGTATTGCTCGCTGGGGTCGACACGAACCGCGGCGGCGCGTTCCGGCTGAAAACCGAGATTCACCTCGAGAATGCGGAGAAAACTGCGGATGAGCAGACCCGCGCCGACGAGCAGCACGCACGCGAACGCGACTTCGGAAACCACGAGACCGCTGCGAACCCACCTGTTGCCTTTGCCCTCGGTCGAGCTGCGGCCGGTATCTTTCAGCACGTCATGGATGGTCGAATAGGGAGCCTGGATCGCCGGGGCGAGGCCGAAAAGGAGACCGCTCGAGATAGCGATGAGGAGCGTGAAGGCGAGCACGCTGCCGTCGAGATGAACATCCGACAGGAGCGGAATGCTGACAGCGTCGAGGTGAGTTAACAGGCGCGTCCCGGCAAGCGCGAGCAAAACACCTAGAATGCCGCCGCCCGTGGAGAGCACCAGGCTTTCGGTAAGCGTCTGGCGGATCAGGCGCGCTCGGCCGGCGCCGAGTGCTGTGCGAATGGCGATTTCCTTCTGACGTGTGGCCGTGCGGGCGAGTAAAAGATTCGAGAGATTTGCACATACGATGAGCATGACCACGCCGACAGCGGACGCCAGCACGATAAGAGCGGGGCGTATGCGGCCCGTGACATGATCGCGAAGGAAGCTAACGTGCGCGTCGAAATCGTTGCGGTCGGTTTTGTGGGCATCGGTAAACTGCTTCGAAAGAATGTGAACCTCAGCCTGCGCTCTCGAAAGCGGTACACCAGGCTTTAATCGTCCAACGATGGCGAGCGTGTTTCCCCAGCGATTGGTCTCGGAACTCAACGGAAATGGAAAATAGAGATCGATGTGGCTGCCGGGAGTAAACACGGACGCGAAATCAAACCACGACGGCATGACGCCGATCACGGTGACCGCTTCGTCGTTCAGGGTCAAAGTCCGCCCGACAATTCCTGGATCGGAACCGAAGCGCCTGACCCATAGACCGTGGTTGAGGAGCACGACTTTCGGTCCGTTCCACTTGCATTCTTCGGGCGTGAACAGTCTGCCGAGTTGCGGCTGGACTCCCAGCAACTGAAAAAAGTTAGCCGAAACGGGGACGCCGCTCAAGCGTTCAGGTTCGCCTTGGCCGGTAAGTTTATTGTCGCCGACGCCGTAAAAAGCGAAGAAAGCAGCCATATCGGAAAAGGATTGATTCTGCGCGCGCAGGTCGAGGAAATGGTTGACCTGGGTGGTGCGGCCGGACATGTCTTCGGTGTCGGTATGATTGAAGATCCAAACCAGGCGATCGGAATCGTGGAACGGCAGGGGGCGAAGCAGTAGTGTGTTCAGCACGCTAAAGACGGTGGAACTGGCGCCGACTCCCAGGCCAATGATCAGAATGGCGAATGTCACAAACCCGGCCTCGCGGCGGAAACTACGGACGGCGTAGCGCAGATCCTGCGCGGCGTCGTTCAGCCAGGTGCTCCAAGTATTCTGCAAGGGTTCAGACTTCAGGCGGACGGATTCCATGACGGTCTTATAAATCGATACTGTTTAAACCGCTAGCGGTTACGAAAAAATTTTCAACTCTGTTCGGAGTGATCGAGGAAACTACGGGACTGGAAATGACAATACTCGATCCGTTCAACCGGAGGAACTCGATCGGAAATGCATCTGCACCTAAGGTCCGCCTTTCCAACAGTTTTCAGTTGAAATCCGCACGCGTAGCAATCGGGTGCATGCTGAGGTTTGAAACACCACGTTAAGAGACTGCCGCCGGAAACGCTAGCTGCCATTGGCGCCCGGACGCTGTTCCCGCCGCTTGAGCTTTTCCAGGCTGCAGCGGCGCTATAGAAGCATCTTGCACAACCGTGTTCCTTGATCCTGACTCTCCTAGGCTATCCGGGCACGGGGCGGGTCGCAGATTCCCGAAGCGGGCGAAAGGCGAACCCTTCTGGTGGAATTATGCCGCTATCGTGGCCAGGAATGAAGTTGAGAGCGATGACCGAAAGTCAAGAGTCTTGCGAGATAATGCATCCGCCGGGATTGTCCTCTGATATGATGCCGGTTGCGATCAGTGGGGACAAAATGAACCCTCCTTCGGTCCGTGTGATGATCTTGCTGGCGGGTGCGGTTCGTATGTGCGCACAGCCGCTCGGGCCGGGCGCGGCACCCCCAGTCCCGCTTTTTTCGGCGGACGTGATTCGGTCGTTCACTCCGGCCGACAATCCGATCACGGACGCCAAAGCGAAGCTCGGCGACATGATCTTCGACGAGAAACGCCTTTCGGCCGACAACTCGGTTGCCTGCAATACCTGCCACTCGCCGCGCAACGGCTTCACGACCCACACTAAAACGGCTCGCGGCGTCGGTGATCAGATTGGGAAGCGCAACGCTCCGTCCATTCTAAACGCCATGTTTTACAAGTCACTGTTCTGGGATGGACGGGCCGCTACGCTTGAAGAGCAGGCCACGATGCCGATTCTGAACCCCATTGAAATGGGCCAGAAGGAGCCGAAAGACGTTGTGGCGAGGCTGGCCGCGATTCCTGAGTTTGTCGAGGCATTCCAGCGGGTATTCGGCCGCCCTGTGAACTGGGAGGATATGGGCAAGGCACTTGCCGCTTTCGAGCGAACCCGGCTTTCCACCGAAGCTCCCTTCGACCGTTTCCTGCATGACAATGAGAACGGGCTAAATGCCTCTCAGCGCCGCGGGTGGGCGTTGTTCACCGGCAAGGGCCGGTGCACAAACTGCCATACGTACGATCCGGCGCTGCCGCTGTTTAGCGACAACCGCTTCCACAACACCGGAGTGGCCGCTCGCGGACGGGATTTCAATCAACTCGCGAAGCGAGCGGCAGAGAGGTCCTTGACAAACAATAAGACCGAGATAGACAAGTTGGCACTGGAAACGGATTATTCCGATCTGGGCCGTTTTCTGGTCACGAAAAAAAGCGAAGATATTGGCGCCTTTAAGACGCCGTTTCTGCGGGATGTACTTCTCACCGGGCCTTACATGCACGACGGAAGCCTCGAGACGTTGTGGGATGTCGTCGAGTTCTTCAATGACGGAGGGAATCAAAATCCGTTCCTCGACGCGGAGATGAAACCGCTGGGGCTTACCGAGAGTGAAGTAGATGACTTGGTGAACTTCCTGACCGCTCTTACGTCAGACCGGTTCGCGGAGCTACGCGCGGCAGAGTTGGATCGCCAGCACGCGAGTTATCTGTACCATCGGGCCGTGCAGGACCAAGCCCACCACACCGGCCCGTAGAGTTGAGCGCGCCGCCACCACGGCCTGGGACGCAGCGGAACATGCGATGTGGTTCGTCAGGTTATTTATAAAAAAGGGAAGAGGTGCTTTTGGAGTTCGTTGAGCTTCGCATCCCAATCGTCAACGTCACGACTTACAACGTCTCAACAACGAGATTTGCTGTAGCGAAACTGGTCACAGTCGAAGCCGTTTTCCCGCGGATCGCTAGGGCTGGCCATAGCGAGTAAGCCCTTCGTTTCCCTCGATTGGGCTCAACTCCGTCCGCTGGTAACGGAAGTGCACTGAGAGAACGCCGGTACTCGAAAATACGAAAGGAACGGAGTTTTAGTGGAAGTATTGAACTACAACGAAACCGACAGTGAATATCAACTCGAAACATCGCTGATACTTCACGATCAGGTCGAGAAAGTGATAGACCTCCTGCACAGAGGGTGTGACACCCGTAATCTTACCGCATTGATTCCAGCCGTTTCCACGTTGCAGCTTAGGTGCCAGCATCTGGGATTCGAAACGATCGCGCTGACTCTGGGTCAAATCGGCTACGCCGCGCAACAGGAGAACACGAAGGCTATTCGTTGGCTTCTGGCGACGCTGAGTCAGGAGTATATCTTGGTAGATGCGGCCATGCAGGGATCCAGGTTGCGTAACTTGCCACGTATGACCATGTAATGACGCGGCGCCGAAATTTGTCACGGCGGTGGTCACTCGAGAGGCCCGGCTTCAGCAACCGGGCCTCATTTTTTCGCTAGCGGACGGATTTTCCGGGAGAGTGCAGGCAAGAGCGGCATCAATGCGAAAATGACGTACTGCCCCAATCTACGGTTCCCCATTACCACTAGTGGTTCCCCACACCACGTTGCTCCCCCAGACCGTGCTGCTACCCCAATCGCCGCTAGTTCCCCAAACTACGTTGCTGCCCTGCAGTGCGCCTGCAGAACCCGAAAAATCGCTGACACCCCACACGAGGTCTGTAGCCCAGGTACTGCCCGTACCCAAGACGGCGTTCCAGATCTCATTGTTCGCCAGCACCAGATAGGCCTGCTGTGTGGCAGGGTTGTACAGTACACTCGGCGACGCGGAACTACCGTATGCTACATCCGTGCTGTTCAGGGCAGCCTCGAGGTCAATGTAGCCGGCACCGACGGTGAAGATATCGTAAGTGTCAATGTAGGTCTGACCCGTCGTCGGATCGGTTGCGGTGCTATACGCTGGAAAGTTCTTGGTCGCTGTCTTCATGAGCCGCGCCTTAATTGTGTCTGGGCTCAGTGCTGGATTTTGCTCGATCATGAGGGCCGCGGCCCCGGAAACGACCGGCGTCGCCATACTCGTGCCGCTCAAGCGAAAGTACTGCGGGGTACCCTGGGAATCTGTGTAGTATGACGTCGGAACGACATTCTGCGGAAACTCCTCCGAAAGTGTCGAACCCGGAGCCAAAAGAGAGACCACGAGGTTGCCGGGCGCTACTACGTCAGGCTTCAGCGTTAAATCTATCCACGTGGGCCCTTTCGAACTATAGCTTGCAATTTGATCATCGTCACGCGGGTAAGTCTCCAGCGTCTTCATGCAACCCACCGTGATGGCGTGAGGGCTGTCGCCAGGAGATGTTATGGTAGCGTACCCATTTCGCCCCAAATTTCCCGCGGCAACAACCACCACAATACCGCTATTCCACGCCGCTTCTACCGCTTGGCACAACGGGTCCTGAGAGCAGCCTTCAAAGATTTGTCGCCCGAGGGAAAGATTCATTACACCTACGTTGTACTGAGTTTTCAATTGCACCGCTTCTTCGATGGCCGCGATTACGATACTGTCACTTGACGATCCGTTCTGATCGAGCACACGAAGATCAAGTAGGTTCGAGTTTGGTGCGATGCCCTTGAGAAGATGTAGGGTACCAGGCATGGCGGATGAACTGCCGTTTCCTGCCAAAATGCCAGCCACATGCGTGCCATGGCCGTAGTCATCCAACTGCACGGCTCCACTGATGAAGGTTTCGCGATAAACGATGCGGGGCTGTCCTGACGCCGAATTGAGGTCCGGATGGGGGAAAATGCCGCTATCGATCACGGCAATACCGACTCCCGTTCCGTCCAGGCCTGAATTCCAGGCGTAAGGCGCGTAGACGGCGTCGCCCGTGTAATCAAGGGAAGCATTTACCGCCCGATCAAGCGATATATAGGTTACATTCGCTTGGTTGGAGATAGCTATCGCATCGCTGATCGATATTGTCGCCGCGACAGCATCAATCAGAGTGAAGGCTCTGTTCACTACGCCGCCGAAGAGGTTGAGTGCGGGGCAAAGTACGTTACCGAGAAGCCCACCGTTGCACGGCGGCGGCGAACTGTACTGAATGAGGACATTAACGGTGTTCGATGGATCCGTCAATAGCGTCTGCAGGTCCGGTGACATTTTGGAGTTGTCGGCGAGCGCGATACCTAGAGTTAGGCTGAAGAGTGTGAAATAGCAGGACGCATTTGTTACGATTCTTAGCAGATTGCGGCTTACATTTTCCCCCACGACGCCTCCTTGAAACCAGACCTATGGTGATGCAGGGCGTAAGCACACGTCAAGACTGCATTCGTATTATGGGCGAAACACACCGAAGCTATCCGAAACAGGTAAACATCTGATACCGCATCACCGTTTTAGTCATTTGAATTCTGTCCCTTGCAGCAAGTTACCTAACTTCAGGTAAATGCCCATCTATGTACTTTGCAGCCTACCTCCCTTTGCCGTGCGCTACCAGACTTCAACACCTCTGTCTCAACCTGAGACACCGTAGTCTCATATATCTAAACCTCTATAACCGACCCGCGACGCAAAGCAACCTAACCTCACTGTAATCATTACTTCCATGGTCACGAGAATGGACAATCACTTGCCGAGATATGAGGCTGAGGTCGGACATCGCATGGCGAACTGTCAACCAGTGGACGCAGCCGACTTTGAAACGGGTGGGGCTTCAATGGACAACGAAATCATACGATCGACGCGCATCTTGATTGTAGATGACACCCCCGGGAATATTGAGCTTCTGGAACGGGTTCTGCGACAAGCCAGCTATCAGGAGATCTTTTCGACAACTGACCCTCGCAAGGCGCTGGAACAATTTAACCTTTACAACCCGGACCTGGTCCTGCTGGACCTGATGATGCCTCATTTGGACGGTCTTTCCCTAATGAAGCAGCTAAGATCTCGAGTTCCAGACGGTCATTATCTGCCAATCGTTGTTTTGACCGCCGATGCTACCACGAGCACGAGGCGGCAGGCACTCACCCTCGGGGCAAAAGACTTTCTGACTAAGCCGTTTGATGTAACTGAGGTTGTTTTACGTGTCAATAACCTTGCTGAGACGCGTTGGCTCCATGTCCAGCTTCGCGAAAAGCTGAACGCTTTGGAAGAAGCCAGCAAGACGATGGCAGCCGTCAGCTCGGCCTCGCTATAGCGCGAGGTCGTTGACACTCCTGCACTGGTGAATTTCACGCTAAACTGCGTTTGCCAAAGTCACAGTCGAGGCGCCTTCCCCATTCTTGTTTGAAGCCGCCTCACAAATGCGCCCAATTAGGAACCGAGCGGCGGAAACCTGCTGGAGTTCGCTCTGCGAGAACGCGTCCGCGCCTTCGCGAAGAAGTGTCACCACGCCCGTGACCCCCTGATCGGTGCCCAGTGGAACGGAAAGTGCGGAGGTCAGTTTAGGGCGAATTGTGTCGGATGCAAGCATCGCGTAATCTACCGAGGGATTCCCGTTTAGTATCGGTTTGAAGTTTCCCGCCACCCAACCGGACATTCCTTGACCTACTGGAATCTTCAAGGATAATAGGTGAATGTTGTGAACACCGAAGGCAAACTCTGGCACCAGACTGGAACCGCGGCGAGCATAAACTACGATGGCGTCGTACTGGACCGCCTGATATATACAAGTGACGACCAACCCAAACAGTTCATATGAAGGTATTGAGTTGCTTCGCTGCTCCAGCGCCTGAAGCCTCTTGAGTAAGCGGTCGGGCCGCTCGTGCCCCTTAACCGGTAAATCCGGGTCTCCCGCCTTTTCGAATCCTGCGTCAGGCGCTGCACCTCTCCAGATGTCGATATTCGTTGAAAGGCTGAGTGTCTCTGAGGGCGACCCCCGTGCGATGCGCTCGAGTTCGATATAGCGCTTTTGGAGGATAGCGACTATCTTAGGATCGAATGCTTTGTGTGCCTGCTCAGCGACAATATCCATGGCCTTATCCAACGGTAGAGCTCGCCGATACTGACGATCACTGGCAAGGGCATCAAGACAATCGACTGCGGAAAGGATACGAGCTCCGATGGGAATCTTCTCTCCTGTTAAGCCATCGGGATAGCCGGATCCGTCCCACTTTTCATGGTGACTTCGAACAATGGGGACTACCGGGTAAGGGAACTGTGCGCGCGCAAGGATTTCAGCTCCCACAACTGGATGAATTTTTATTTTCTGAAACTCCTCCGGGGTCAGCTTTCCAGGCTTACATAAAATGTGTTCGGGTACCGCTATTTTCCCGATATCGTGAAGTATGGACGCGGTTCGAAGCGCTTCGAGTTCGCTTTCACTGAGTTGCAATTCCTTGCCAATTTCGATTGCATACACTTGAACACGCTGCAAATGTTCGTGCGTAGTGCGATCCTTCGCTTCGATCGCCAAAGCTAGCGATTCAATTGTCCTAAGATGCAGGGCCGCCGTCTCCTTGGCGTGAACTGCTTCGCTTTCCAGACGGCCGAGGTATAACCGGTATGACCGGTACACGAGGTAGATCGCCGGAATTACCAGCATAGCGCTCTGCCAGCCCAAATAATGTCGCGCAATTTCTACTAGGCCTGCCGTGGCAGCCGCGACGAGATAGTACGGGAACACCCAACAATAACATCCACGCCATACCTGCTGAATTGACTTGCCTTCCGTAAGAGCGATGGCGGCGGCCACCGGAAGAGTTGAGGCCAGAAAATAACAGCATGCAAGCACAGCCAGATCGACCGGCCATTCCAGCGGAAGCCTTCGGAGCAGGGGAGAATGGAATATTCGAAATGAACAAGTTATCGCAATTGAAGTGTTGGCTATGTTAAACAGCAGCTGAAACGGCCGCAAGCGGCCTTTAGCATGCCAGAAATATTGGATCGCAACGGCCACGCAGCCGGTTATCAGGACCTGGGGAAGACTTAGTGACACTATGCCGATGAAAACGAAGCAGAATCCTACGGTAATCGTTCCTGTCACGCCGGGCAAATAGAGCTTCCATCCCGCGGCTAATATGGCAAGCAGAAAATAGATGAGGAAGCTCAGAAAATCGTCTGGGCGCCAGGTCGGTATTGTGGCGAACAAATTCGTTGTACCTACAACAACGACAAAAGCTACGAATGCCTTTGCTCTTCCAGAC
>JASHOO010000479.1 GCA_030041035.1 Bryobacteraceae bacterium
TCATGTTTGTGGCGATGGCCACGGGTGGGTTGCTGGTGACGGCGCAGGCGGGACCGGTGGCGGCGGAATGGGGGATCTCGCGGGGCGCGCTCACGGCGGCGCTGGCGCTCGACCGGCTGTCGAATGGCGTCAGCAGGTTTGCGTGGGGCTGGATTTCGGATTTCATCGGCCGGGAAACCACCATGGCTATTGCGTTCATCTTGCAGGCGGTGTGCTTATTCAGCGTGCTCGTGGTGGGAAGCTGGTCGGGCACGCTGTTCACGATTTCGCTGATCCTGACCTTTTTCACCTACGGCGAAGTGTTTTCACTGTTTCCGTCGCTGGTGGGCGATTATTTCGGTGCGGCGAACGCGGCATCGAATTACAGCTTCATGTACAGCGCCAAGGGTGTGGCTTCGATCATCGGGGGCGGCGTGGCGGCGGTGTTGTTCGAGAAGTTCGGAAGCTGGTCGGCGGCGTTTTACGGCAGTGCGCTTTTGGCGCTCGGTTCGGGGGTGATGGCGATCGCGTTGAAGCGGGTGAAGCTGCCGGAAAAGGCGGCGCGTGCGCGCGCATTGGACGCTAGCCTGGCAGTATCGCCATCCGCCGACCCACCCGCGTGAAGACTTCGAGAGCGCGGTCGAGCTCCTGGCGCGTGTGCGTAGCGGTGACGATGGTTCGCACGCGCGCTTTGCCTTCGGGCACCGTCGGATAACCGATGCCGGTGGCGAGCACGCCCTCCTCGAATAGCGCTGCGGAAAGCTGGTGCGCGACCTTGGCTTCGCCGACGATTACCGGCGTGATGGGCGTTTCGCTCATGCCGGTGTTGAATCCGGCAGAAGTCAGACCCTGCTTGAAGTACTTTGTGTTATCCCAGAGATTTTGAATGCGTTCCGGCTCGTGCTCGAGGACGTCGAAAGCCGCCATGCAGGCCGCGGCGACGGCGGGCGGATGGGAGGTGGAAAACAGAAAAGGCCGGGCGCGGTGGTAGAGGAAGTCGATCAAATTCCGGCTACCACAAACATAGCCGCCGAGCACGCCGATGGCTTTGGAGAGTGTGCCGACCTGGATGTGCACGCGGCCGTGCAGGTTGAAATGATCGATGGTGCCGCGGCCGTTGCGGCCGAGCACGCCGGAGGAGTGGGCATCGTCGACCATCATGATGGCGCCGTATTTTTCGGCAACCTCGACCAGCGCGGGAAGCGGGGCGATATCGCCATCCATGGAGAAGACGCCGTCGGTGATCAGGAGCTTGCGGCCGGGAACGGAAGCCAGCTCTTCGAGAATGCGGGCGGCTGCGGCGGCGTCTTTGTGGGGAAAGACGTGGATCCTGGCTTTCGATAAGCGGCAGCCGTCGATGATGCTGGCGTGATTGAGCTCGTCGGAAATGATGTGATCCTCGGGCGTGAGGACGGCGGCGACGGTTCCGGCGTTGGCGGCGAAACCGGACTGAAAAACGACGCAGGCTTCGACATTCTTGAACCGGGCGATGCGCTCCTCAAGCGCCATGTGCAGGGTCATGGTGCCGGAGATGGTGCGCACGGCGCCGGAGCCGGCACCGAACCGGCGGGCGGCCTGGGCGGCGGCTTCGATCAGCTTGGGATGCGTGGTGAGCCCGAGGTAATTGTTGGAGGCGAGATTGATGACCTCGCGGCCATCGAAGCGGGACTCGGCAGCGCTGGCGGATTCGAGCACACGCAGGCGCTGATAGGTGCCGGCCTTCTTCCAGGCCTCCAGTTGCTCGCCGAGATACGCCAGCGGATCGGCCAATTTCAAACCTTTTCGGGAATGACGAACGGCTCGCGATATTTCCGGGTGAACATGGCGGTGGCTTCGGCGTCGCCCTTGCAGGTAAAGGTCTCGGAGTCGAACTCGATCGACCGGCCCAGCCGGTAGGAAATGTTGGCCAGATGAACGAGCACGGTGGACATGAAGCCTTCCTCGATGGGCGCGTTCAAATCCGACTGCTTGCGGCTGCGCACGGCCTCGATGAAATTCGCCCAGTTGTTGCCGCCTTCGGCGCGGCTGGGGCCAGGCTGCTGTTCCCTGCCCAGCCAGCTTTTGTACTGGCCATAGCCATCGATGGCGAGATAGCCTTTCGAACCATAAAACAGGTTGCCGATGGTATTGGAGTCGGGGTGCTTGCCGCCCTCGCCGATGCCGGCTTCATGATTGGTCATCCAGTGGCGCACTTCGAAGACGAGCATTTTCTTTTTGCCGCCTTCATCGAATTCGAAGGCCGATGTCATGGTGTTGGGGGTCTGCTGATCGTCGTCGAACATGAAGTGCCCGCCCATGCCGTTGACCCTGGTTGGATACTTCACACCGAGGCCCCAGCGCGCGATGTCCATTTCGTGAATGCCCTGGTTGCCGATGTCGCCGTTGCCGTAATTCCAGTTCCAGTGCCAGTTGTAATGGAAATGATTGCGCGTGAAGGGGAGCATTTGGGCGGGGCCGGTCCAAAGATCGTAGTGGACGCCGGCGGGCACGGCTTCTTCGGGCGCATGGCCGATGGTGTCGCGCCACTTGAAACACAAGCCGCGCGCCATGTAGACGTCGCCGATCAAGCCTTCGCGCATCTTGCCGACGGCTTCACGCACGGCGACACCTGACCGGCTGTTGGTACCGTGCTGCACGATGCGATTGTATTTCTGAGCCGCATGCACCAATTGCCGGCCCTCGAAGATATCGTGGGAGCAGGGCTTCTCACAGTAGACGTCCTTGCCGGCCTGGCAGGCCCAGATGCCGATGAGGGCGTGCCAGTGATTGGGGGTGGCGATGGAGATGGCGTCGATGGACTTGTCCTCGAGCAGTTTTCGTACATCGGTGTAAGAGTCGGGTTTTTTCTTGCCGGATTTGACCACCTCGTCGAGGCGCTTGTTGAGCACATTCTCGTCGACGTCGCAGAGCGCGGCGATTTCGACATTCTGCATCTGCAAATACACGTGGATGTGCGAATTTCCCTGCCCGCGGATGCCGACGCAGGCGACGCGCACGGTATCATTAGCACTCGCGCGCACCTTGGAAGAGAGCGCGCCGGCGGCCGCGGCGCTGCTCATGAGGAAGTACCTTCGATTCATTTTTTCGCGGCTCCGATGCCGATTTTACTACATTCGCCCGCGGGGACCGGGGAGAAGGGCGTTTGTTTTGCTACAGTTGCTAAGAGAGGAAAGGCGAGGCATGCCTCGCCCCTACCGGTGGATTTCGCGTTGGGGCCGAGAATGCATGTGCAGCTTAGCGCGTTGACTGAAGCCTATCGACAGTGGATGCATGCGTGGGAGGCGCGGCTGTGTTCGCGCGCGACCGACCGCGTGGTGCGCCCGTTCGAATGGGGCCTGGAGTGGACCCGCAACTGGCCCTCGACCGGCCCGTGTGATCGCGACGGCCAAAATGAAGAGGCGTGGCTGCGCGCGGTGAACCAGGCGGCCATCGAACGCAGCAGCGAGTTTTACGGATACCGCACGCCGGCCGATTTCTGGCTCTACGGCAATGTCCTGCGCTTCACATCGGCGGTGGATACGCCGTACGCGGAGAATAACACCGTACAAGCGCAATGGTTCCCGGCGAAAGCTTCGCCGATGGAGCCGAAGCCGGGCAAGAAGGCGGTGATCGTGCTGCCGCACTGGAATTCGCGGGCCGAACAGCACGTGGCGCTGTGCCGGGGCATCAGCGTGCTCGGCATTTCCACGCTGCGGCTGAGCCTTCCGTATCACGATTTGCGGATGCCGCCGGAGCTGAAGCGCGCCGACTACGCAGTGTCCTCAAATGTCGCGCGGACGATTGACGCCACCAGGCAGGCGGTTATCGATGTGCGGTGCTGCCTCGATTGGCTGGAGCAGCAGGGATACGAGAAGCTCGGGATTGTCGGTACGAGCCTGGGCTCCTGCTATGCTTTTCTGGCGAGCGCGCACGACGAGCGGCTGGAAGTCAACGTTTTCAATCACTGCTCCACGCAGTTTGCCGATGTGGTGTGGACGGGCCTTTCGACGCAGCATATTCGGCAGAGCCTGGAGGGTATGCTGAGGCTGGAAGATCTGCGCGAGGTCTGGGGCGCCATCAGCCCGATTCATTACATCCACCGGTTCGCCAACATGCGAAAGCGATCACTGCTGGTTTACGGGAAATACGACACCACGTTTCTGCCGGAATTCTCCAAACAGGTAGTGGACGGTTTTCGGGAACTGGACCTCGACCATGACGTGGCGGCGCTGCCGTGCGGCCATTACACGCTCGGTGAGACGCCGTTCAAGTTCATGGACGGATATCACATTTGCGCGTTCTTGAAGAGAGAGCTGTAGCCGCTTGCTTTGCGCGCGGCTCGGAAATGTTTCCTTCCAACTTCGCCACGGCCCGTTTGATTGACCGGCGCTTTTGGTACGCGGTGGCGGCACGGTGACGGGAGTCGATTGCACGATTTATTGTTGCCGTCTGTAGTTGCCTCGAACCGGTCAGGGTCTTATAAGTGTGGAAGGGGGCGCATGTGTCCAGCGAGTGCTTTCCGTTTTCTTGCCGTTAGGTCTGCTTCTCACGTTATATCATGCGGTTCTTCGGGCCTGGTTTCAGCTCGATGATTTCGCCTGGCTCAGTTTGCGGAACACGCTGGCCAACGGCAGAAGCCTTTGGTGGGCTCTGTTCTCTCCCCAATCGTTCGGAACGATCCGGCCGTTCAGTGAGCGTCTCTACTTCATGGTGCTTTCGAGCGCCTTCGGCTTGAGCCCGACTCCGTTTCGGATTGTGGCGCTGCTGACGGCTGCCTTGTGCGTCCTGCTGATCGGCTACCTCGGCCAAACTCTCGGCACGGGGCCTTGGACGGGTTGCCTGGCGGCTCTGCTGTGGGTTTCAAACCCCTCTCTCGTCATCCCTTTGGTTTGGGCGTCCGCCTACAATCAGGCGCTCTATTCGTTGTTTGTATTGGCGGGGCTGGCCGCGTTGGTGAATTACCTGAGGCTCCAGCGCCCGGTCTTTCTCGTCCTCGTGTGGGCGGCGCTCATTCTCGCCCTTGGCGCGAACGAATCCGGCATAGTTCTGGCGGGCATCGGAATCCTATATATAGCCGTGTTCGAGAGGCGAAGCTGGCGGTTGGGCGTTTGCTTAGCGGCCGCTTCAGCCGTCTTCGTTACGATTCATCTGCTCGTCGCGCCACTGCCTCACGTCGGCTTATACGCATTCCAAGCCAGTGTGCGGCCCGCGCTGAGCACATTTGGCCAATACTGGCTGCTAGCGCTCGGTCTTGCACAGTACGCACGCATTCATGGGATTACCTCCGCTCTTCCAAATGTCATGGCCATCGCTCTGGCGACGGGACTCCTTGCAGGCCTGGCCGTGTGTGTCCGGAGGCGTTCCTGGGTTCCGTTATTCTGGGCTAGCGTCTATGTGGCTGCGCTGGTGCCGTATATCGGCTTCCCGCAACACGTGATGGAGTACTACTTGTTCCTGCCCTCAGCCGCGTTAGCATTGCTTGTAGCCACAATCCTGGATTGGTTTTGCGGCTCTTTCCGAACCACCGTCCTCGCGTTTTGCGCGGTTGCCCTTTATGCCACGGTGCCGATCTCTGCTGCTTGGTTCATCCGCGATTGGAATATCGACAGATCCCTCAAAACACGGGCCAAAGTCACGGAGGTGCTGGATGCGGCATCTCAGCTTCGAGCGCAGCACCCGGCTTCAGACCTGTATTTGCGGGGCCTTGATGATGAGCAATTCTGGGTTGCGTTTTGCTACGGAGCTCTGGCTCGAAGGGGTTTGCAGGGTATATACCTGGCGCCAGGCGCCGAAAAGGATATCGTGCTGCCGCCGCCGGAATGGTGCCGCATGAAATTCCGGCCTGGCGCCCAGCCGGTGACTGGCACCCATCCTGTTGTGGTCTACGACTTGAAGACCGGTCAGACGTCGGCGCTCCCCGCTCCTTAACTCCGGCCTTTCAGCGAGCTATGCCTGGTTCGCGCGCGGCGAACCGGACGCTCATGCGAATCTTAGATTCTTCCGAATTTTTCCACCGCTTCTTTGATGGAGCGGTACTTCTCGATAAAGGGCATCATGCTGTGCTCGGTGTAGTCGAGCTGCTGGGCTTTTTTCAGGACGTCGGCGGCGTGCTCACGGGGGACGACGGCGACGCCATCATCGTCGGCCACGATGATGTCGTTGGGATTGACGCGCACGCCGGCGCAGGTTACAGGCACGTTCGTACCCACGAAGCGGTAGTGGTTGATGGAAGTGGAAGGCGCGATGCCGGTGCTGAAGACGGGAAATTGCAGGCGGCGGATCTGCGGGGTGTCGCGAATGGCGGCGTCAACGATGGCGCCGGTGAGGCCGCGAACTTTCATGGCTGTGGCCATGAGGCCGCCGATGCCGGCAGTGTCGGCGCCATCCTCAAGGACCATGACATAGACCGAGCCGGCGGGCGCGGCGTCAATAGCATCGAGCATCCCTTGTGATGCGGCGGCGCCCTCGTGGTGCTCTTCCTTTTTGAGCAGCACCGTCACGGCGGGGCCGGCGAATTTGGTCATGAACAGCGGGCGCATCTGGTGGGACATGTGGGCGCGGTGGCCGTAGAGCTGCTCGACGGCGTCGGCGACGGATGCGACTTCGACGGTGCGGAAACCTTCGATAAGCGGGTCGCCGGGAACCGGCTGGGCACTCGACCAGCGAACAACCGCCAGAGCGGCGATCGCGATCACGAGAAGAGATAACAGAAATTTGATTTTCATGTGAGCACTCGGCGCGATTATAACAGCGGGGCGGATGACGGCGAGGTTATCGGCGGGCAAACCGCGACAGGCTGAAGAAGGGATCGATCGCCTTGCCGCCCAGAACCATTTGCGCCACCAGCTCGCCGACGGCGGGCCCGTGCTTGTAGCCGTGACCCGAACCACCTCCGACCAGCCAGGCATTTTCCGCCGCGGGGTGACGGTCGATGATGAAATTCTCATCCGGCGTCTGCTCATACTGGCAGACGCGGCTCTCGAGCAACGGTGCGTCTTTCAATCCAGGAAAGCGAAATTCCACGTGATGGCGAACTTTGCGCAGCATGTCCAACGACGCGGTGCGCTCGAGAGTAGCGGGATCACATTCGGGGCCGCGGGCGTCATCACCGGCTTTGAACCCGCGGCAGTCATTGCCGGGAACTCCGTAGTAGATAAAATCGGGGCCGCGATCGATCCAGGCGGGCAAATGCGTTTCGGAATATTGCGGATCGCCCGGGGGCGTGCCGAAGAAGAAGACTTCCTGGCGGGTCGGCCGGACGAAATCTCCGATGACATCTGGGAACAGCTTGCCGAGCCAGGGGCCGCAGGCGAAGACGTAGTGATCCGCGCGGAGTGTTGTGCCATCGGATAGCGAAAGGCCGCGCATCTGGCGATTCTCAACGGCACCGGGTGCGACGGAAAGCTCCCTGTATTCGCCGCCCTCCGCCAGAAAATGATCGAGAACAATGCGGCAGTTGCGGCGCGCGGTAAGAAATCCGCTTTCGCGTTCCCAGATGCACCATGTCACATTCTGGAAATTGATTTGCGGAAAACGGCGGCCGGCATCGGCGGCGCTGAGCTCTTCAAACTCGACATTGGCCGCGCGCAGCAACGGCAGGGAGGCTTTCTCGAAGCGGTCTTCCGCGCCGGCCATCCACAGAACACCGGTACGGTGAAGGAGCTTCCGGTTCCAGCGCCGCTCGTGCTCGGTCCAGAGCTCGAGGGCGCGCGCCGCCATGCGGGTGTAGTGGGCGTTGGGTCCGTAGGTGGCGCGGATAATGCGCGTCTCGCCGCCGGAGCTGGCGCGGGAGTTTCCGGGACCCCAGGCGTCCAGCAGAGTGACCCGCGCGCCGAGCCGCAACAGGTGCAATGCAGTCCATCCGCCGAATGCACCTGCGCCGATTACGGCGACGTGTAGCGTGCGGGGAGCAGGACTCATGGGGAGAGCGGACGGAGGTGCCCGCACGGACGGCGAAGCGGCGGTGAGGCGCGGCTACTCGATATTTACCTTAACCGGCTGCTCGATGAGCTTGGGCTCTTTGCCGCCGGTCAGCACCATGATGGCAAATCTTCCGGTCGCCATTTTATCCGGGATTTTGAGTTTTATGGTTGTCGGCTCCTGTTCGGTCACCTGAACTTTGGTGTCCTTTTTCTCGTCAGTCAGATAGACTTCGACCACTTCACCCTTGGCGAGGTGCTCTCCGGTTACTGTAATTATGTCACCGGCTTTGGCCGTGTCCGGATCCACGCCAGTCATACGCGGCATGGCCTGTTGCGCGTACAAGAGCCCCGCGACCAGCACCAACAGGGGCGCAGTTACAGACAGCTTCATCCCGCTCACCGTCCTTTGTAACTGCATTCTATGCCCGCAACTGCGGGATTTCAAGCACGAACAGGCAGGGGCCGGTTACTTGGCCGAGGCCCTGGCTTTCAGCGTAGGAAACACGTGTTTCGGCGAATCTGCGATATGTGATTTCCTGGCGCTCGATCGCGCGTGCTTTATGGATGTGGCGGCCGACGGCTCCGTGTCAAAGGCAACCTGCAAAGTAGTCGCGGACGGTCCGTTCACCTGGAGCACTTCGACCGCGGAGAGCAATGATCCGCCGTCGATGAGGATTTTAAATGGGCCCGAGGGCAAAGGCGAAACCACTTGCGACAGAAGCACGCCGTAAGTGCCGCCATCGGCGGCGCCAGAGGCCGGTATGGGCGGGATGGCGGGCGTTGTGCCGCTGCCGAAGAAATTTCCGTTGCTGTCGTAAATATCGATCGTGTAGCTATTGGATTGCGAATCTTCGTTATAAACCACGAAGGACACAATGTTGGTGACGCCATCGTCAATGCCCACCGCGGACCACTGGTAGGAGAGGTTGTCATCCCAGGCGATCGGCACGCTCAAAGACCAGGGATCGGCGGGCAATGCCGAATAGAGCAACTGCGGCAGCACGTTGGAACAGGTGGTGGCATCGGGACAGTAAAATATGGCGTAGACCGAGCCTGTAGCTGTGGAGCCGGAGCTATAGTTAGGCGCGTCGCTCGAGAAGCCAAGCACCTCGACTTCCGCGGGTTGATTGGCGTAGAGGGCGAAGTTCACGTCATTGCCGGACGAGAGTGACGACGGGTCGCTGTTAATGGTGCTGTCGAGATTCTGGCTGGGGGCGCCGGTGGTGTCATAAAAGGAATAATCGACGCCCACCGGGTTGGACGCCGGCGCGGCCACACGTATGGTGGTGCCCCACATTCCGCCCGCGGCGAGCCACACGAACGTCCCGCTTACATAGCAGGAATAGCCGATGGTCACGTTGCTGGCGTTTGTAATGGGTACGGGATTCTCATTCAGGCTGGAACAATCCGGCTGGGTGGTGGACCAATACTGGGCCCCATTTATGGGCTGGGCGTGCATGGTGGCAACAGCCAGAGCGAACAGCCCAGCGACACGCAACGACTTCATCTGCATGAAAGCTTTTCCTCCTTCGGCGCGTGAACCGAGCGGCACCGAAATCCATTTCACCTAGAGACGGCCATATCCGGGACAAGGGTTACACGCGCGACGCGCCTCGGCCCATTATAGTCCGGTCCCGAGCCTGTGTCGCGTACAGACCCACACTCCCGGGTACCATAAATCACATGACAGTTATCGAAAGAAACCACCAGGCGGGCGGTGTGGTGCGCGCTTACGGCGTCCTCACTTTGTTTATCGCGCTGAAGGCGGTTGGAAATCTCTCGCTGGCCTGGGGCATGAAACATTTTCCAGTGGCCATGTCGGCGAGTCCGCTGCCGTACCTGCGCGCCATGCTGAATCCATTTGTTGCGTTGGGGGTCGCGGCGCTGGTTCTGGCGCTGCTCACCAGAATGGCGTTGCTCAGCCTGGCGGATTTAAGCTTCGTGCTGCCGGTGACCGCGGTGGGATACATTATCGCAACTTTTCTCGGCAAAACATTTCTGCATGAAAACGTGACGCCGGCGAGATGGACGGGTACGGTGCTGATCGTCGCGGGAGCTGCGCTGGTGGGGTCGGGAGCGCATAAAACGGAGCTCGAGATCGAATGAGATGGGTGCTGGTGGGGACAATGGTGGCGGCGACGGTGGCGAGCGATCTGCTGCAAAGCTACGAAATGAAGCGGGCGGGTGAGCATTCGGTGGGCGCACGCGGGCTGGCGCAACTGCTCAAGACGATCGCGCAGCGGCGTTACCTGATTCTGGCCGTTGTGTGCATGGCGGTTTCGTTCTTCACTTTTATGGCGCTGGTGCAGGCCGAGCCGCTCAGTTTTGCGGTGCCGGCATCCGCAGCGAGCTTTATCTTCGAAACGCTGCTGGCGAAACTGGTGCTCCATGAGCGTGTGGACGTGCGGCGGGCGCTCGG
>JASHOO010000480.1 GCA_030041035.1 Bryobacteraceae bacterium
AGCGCCCTGATCGTCGCCCAGGTTTCGGTCTGCCTCGTCCTGCTGATTTCCGCCGGCCTGCTCGCTCGCGGCCTCGTGGCCGCCCAAACGGTCGAACCCGGCTTCCGCACCAACCACGTGTTCGTTTTCCGGTTCGATCTGAATAACCACAAGTACGACAACGCGCGCGCCGCCGAGTTTCACCGCTTGCTCGCAGAACGCGCCGCGCCCCTGCCCGGCTTGGATGGCATAGCGCAAGCCGTGGTCGTGCCCCTGAGCATGGAGACTTGGGGCGGTGCAATCAAACTCCCGGGCCGCTCAGACTGGCTTGAAGACCGCTATGACCTCGTTTCGCCTCAGTTCTTCCCAGCCCTCGGGATTCCCATCATCCGCGGCCGCAATTTCACCGAAGAAGACATGAGACGGGACTCGTATGTCGCCATTGTCATGGAATCGACCGCGCGAAAGCTCTGGCCCGGCCAGGAGCCGATTGGGAAGACGTTTCTGACGGACGACAAAGGTCGGCCCACCGAAGTTGTCGGCGTCGCCAGGGATTCCCACACTTCGAGCCTGAGCGAACTCGATCCCGTTTTCTTCTACTTTCCCATGCAGGATGACCAGCAATTGTCATCGAAACTCCTCATTCACAGCAACGCCTCGTTCGACCAGACTGCCAAAGCGCTCCGCGCGGTGGTCCGCGGCATCGATCCGAACGTGATGGTTGACGCGCGAAGTGTCGATCAGAACCTGGAAATGTACCGCGCGCCCGGCGTGCTGGTCACCGAGCTTGCCGGTGCGCTCGGTGGGTTTGCCCTGCTCCTCGCTTCGATCGGGATCTACAGCGTCGTGTCGTACGCCGTCAGCCGCCGCGTCCGGGAAATCGGCATCCGTGTAGCCCTCGGGGCGGACCGTCGCGATGTCATTGGCTTGGTACTTCGCGGAGCCATGCGCCCTGTAATCATCGGGATGGCGCTCGGAATCGCTGCCTGCGCGGCCGTCTCACGCGTGCTCTCGAGCGTCCTCTATGGCGTAAGTCCCTTAGATCCAACCGCCTACATTGGCGTTACCCTCTTCCTTTTGGGCGTCGCCGTGCTGGCGAGCCTCGTGCCCGCACGCCGCGCCACCAGAATCGACCCGATGGACGCCCTGCGCCACGAATAATCGCATTTCCCCGAAAACCCGCCCGCCCGGTTCCGATAAGCTCAGTGTGGGAGCATTCCTCGACGACGCCGCCGCCATCCTGGAAGCCGCGGAAGCTGCGGCCGAATCGGCCAACCCTGGCAACGTCACCATCCTGATCAGCCCGCAAGGCGGCATCCACATGCTGTCCAACTCGGACTGGCCGCTCGCCTCCCTGGAGGCCCATCACGGCTCCCGCA
Source organism: Bryobacteraceae bacterium (assembly GCA_030041035.1). Lineage (GTDB taxonomy): Bacteria > Acidobacteriota > Terriglobia > Bryobacterales > Bryobacteraceae > QHXW01. Next base: position 1,359 of record JASHOO010000480.1, read on the forward strand.
CCGCCTACCGGGTGAGCCAGACCGGCGGCCACGTCACCGTGGAAGGACGCTGCGGAAACCAGAGATGCCGCCTTGAAACCGAACACCCTCAAGCAGTTGCACGTCGCCTGCTGGCTGGCCCCATGCCCACCCTCCCATGCCGTTTCTGAGACTATTTCCCTCCCGGCAACACTCCTAGTTCGTGGCGTCCCAGGAGCGTGAACCCGTTGTCAGCGAAGAGCTTATACGCCAAGTCCAGCAGCGCTCCGCGGATATTGCCGACGACGTGGCCCGTCTGCGGTTCGTCCGTAATTCCGTCGCCCGTCATGAAGCCGCCACACGGCGGCACGAGCGTTTTTTGCAGCGCTCTCGGGAGACACGGCGCCTTCGAATTCGATTGGCTGTCCGTATCCCATTGACCGCAATATTCTTAGCCTTCTCTCTGACGCCTAACGTCTCCCACACCGAGCAGCATCACGTGGCCCCCGTCCGCTTTCACCCCTCCGAAAGCCCTGCCCCGAAAGTCTGGCTGGTAGAGCGGAAAGCCGGGCTGGAGATTTACAGCAACGGTCTACGCATCGACGACGAATTTCTAACCTCCACGAGAACAAGAAGTTATCATGCCTTCGACCGGCAAACCTGGCGGGCCGCGGGTGGCGAGGCACGGCCGGCGGGCATCGTTTTCCACACCACCGAGAGCCGGATGGCGCCGTTCGAACCCAGCCAGAACGCCCGGTTGCAATACAATGGACGCAACTTATTGACTTTCATTGCCAAAAACCACTTGTACCACTTTGTAATCGACCGTTTCGGCCGTATTTTCCGCGTGGTAGCGGAAACCGATTATGCCAACCATGCCGGACGCTCAGTCTGGGCCGATGACCGGTTCATTTACTGGAGTTTGAATCAAAGCTTTCTGGGCGTTGCGTTTGAGGCGCAAACCGAATCCTCCGATATCGCCACACGTGCGCAAATCGATGCAGCGCGGGTACTTACGGAGATGCTGCGCAGCCGCTACCACATCCCTGTGGCGGATTGCGTCACGCACGCGCAGGTTTCCGTCAATTTGCAAAGCATGCGCATCGGCTACCACACAGATTGGGCGGCGAACTTCCCGTTCCGCGAAGTCGGTCTGGGCGATGGATACAGCACGCCCGTCGCCGCCCTGACGCTTTTCGGCTTTGAGTATGATTCTGCGTTCCTCGAAGCCAATGGCGGCCGGGTCTGGCCGGGCCTGGTGATTGCAGAAGAACAACTTGTGCAGGATGCCGCGGCTCACGGAACCACTGTGGACCTCTATCGGCGCAAGCTCCGGCAACGATTTCGCGACTGGAAGCCGGACGCCGGCGGCTCCTCGGCCGATGACATGGCCGGCGACCGATAACCAGGCTTCATCCAGCGCACGTCGTGCGAAAATGGAGGAATGCGCGTGCGTCTTACCTTAGCCGCGTTGCTCGTGTGTGGCTGCGCGCTGGCGCAACAAACCCTAAGCCTGGAGCAGTTACTTTCCTTCGTCCGGTCGTCGGTCAAGATGAAGATGCCGGACAAGGAGGTAGCCGCCTATCTGGGCAAGGTCAGGCTCTCCGAACGGCTGGATGAACGGACCGTGGAGCAATTACAGGGCGAAGGCGCCGGGCCAAAAACGGTTGCGGCACTGGATGCGCTGGCCACAGCTTCGGAATCGCTGCCGAAGGCGCAGCCGAAAGCTCCGGCGAAACCGGCGTATGTCCCGCCGCCGCCCCCTTCATCGGAAGAGCAGCAGGAAATCATC
>JASHOO010000481.1 GCA_030041035.1 Bryobacteraceae bacterium
GCCACGGTCGCCAACGGCAGCGTAGGCGGCCGCAATTTTGCGGAATGCCTGATGCAGCTTTACCCAGCCGAACTCATGAGCGTGAAGCAGGTTTTCACTCCCCGCAATCATGAGTATTTGAACGATCGGGATCTGGATCTTTCCACCGCTCCTCTTCTGATCCCGGACATGCCGCTCGCCATCGTGTGCAGCAAAGAAGGTAAGTGCTACGTCGTCGACCGGGGCGATATGCACCTGGTCCAGGAATTCGCGGCCGGTACGAACTCGTATGGCGGTGAGCGTCCTTCGAACATCCATGGCGCTCCCGTGGTGTGGCGCGATCACACCGGCGCTCTGCGGCTCTATGTCTGGGGCGAAGAAGATTACATGCGTGCATTCCAGTACGATGGCGCGCGCTTCGTTCCCGCCGGCAAGAGCAAAGTCCGCGCTCCCGAAAAGAGCATGCCGGGAGGGATGCTGTCGCTTTCGTCCAACGGATCCACTCCCGGAAGCGCCGTGGTATGGGCGTCTCTGCCCTTAAGCGGCGATGCCAATATCGCCACGGTCGAGGGTGTGCTGCGTGCGTTCGATGCGGCCGATATTGAGAAAGAATTGTGGAACAGCACGCAAAACCAGGAGCGGGATGCAGTCGGCATGTTCGCCAAGTTCTGCCCGCCGGTGGTCGCGAACGGCAAAGTCTACATGGCAACCTTCGCCGTGCCGCAGAAAGCCGGCCATCCCCAGCCGCCCAACAAGCTGGTGGTTTACGGATTGCTGCCGGAGAAATGACCTCCGTCCTATTCCAGAATCCAAACAGCCTGAACGTTGATTAGTCGACGACCCGCAGCCTCAAATGCTTCACGAACGGCTCAAAATCCCTGTCGTTGTGCAGCAAGTCAAACCCATTCTCGATACACCAGGTGGCGATGATGGTGTCTACAGTTTTCCGCACCGTCACCCCGGCCTTGCGCAACGCCCGGAAGTTTCTCGCCGCTTGAACGGCGATCTCCTGCCCACCCAGTTGGACCATGCTCAGCGAGGTGAGCATTCGCCTCGCCACGTTGAAGTCACGCTCGTCGGAGAAGCCTTGGAGAACCTCGGCCAGAATCAAATCGCCGATCGCCAGCGGTTCCCGCCCAAGCAGTTGATCGAGGGTTTCTGTCTGCGGTGTACTACCCCCGTTGAAATAGTCGATCCAGACGCTCGAATCGACCAGGATCAACGGCCAGTCCTCATCGCTTCAAGATCACCTTGCCACACGAGCTTGCCGCGCAGTCGCCGGATCGCAGCCTGCTTTTGCAGGCGCAGAAGAGTTTGCAGACCGAGCTCCACCGCTTCACGCTTGGTCTTCAAACCCGTCGCGCGCAGCGTATCCCGCATCAGCTTGTCGTCGATGACGATGTTGGTCCGCATGGATGTGTATCCTCAACAACAATTATACACATTCGATATCTCCAAAACAAACCGCTTGCTTCTCTCCTCTCTTTCCTGCTACAAGAGTTCGAAGGGAGAGCGTCATCGTCCAATTCTGCGTGCTCGCCAGCGGCAGTTCGGGCAACTGTTCATTTGTTGCCACGGAACGCACCCGCGTCCTCGTCGACGCCGGCCTCAGCTTCAAGGAACTCAGCAGACGCCTTGCGACCATCGGCCAAGAGCCCGGCCGGCTCGACGCCGTCCTGGTCACCCACGAGCATTGCGATCACATCTCCGGCCTCGTGCGCCTGGCGAAAAAAACCTCGGCCGCCATCTACGTCACGCACCAAACTGCACCGCTCATCGATTGGGAGGACGCCACACCGCGGCTCGAGCGTTTTCAGGCCGGCGCGCGGCTCTCGATCGGCGATATCGAGATTGACAGCTTCACCATTCCGCACGATGCCATCGATCCGGTGGGCTATCGTTTTCACTCGCAGGGCATCCGCATCGGCCTCGTGACCGATCTCGGCTATATCCCCGATTCGATCAAGTTCCATCTGCGCGGATCACAGGTGCTGCTGCTCGAATCCAACCACGATCTCGACATGCTGAAGGTCGGCCCCTATCCCTGGGCTGTAAAACAGCGCGTGATGAGCCGCAACGGACACCTCTCGAACGAAGTCGTCGGCGACTACCTCAGCCATGAGTTCGACTCCTCCACCGCGACCCTGATCCTGGGCCACATCAGTGAACACAACAATCATCCCGAGATCGTGAGAATGGTGGCGCGGCAAGCTCTCGACCGCCGCGGCCTGGCGACGAATCTGGTGATTGCCAGCCAGAAACAGCCGACAGAAGTCTTCCAGTACTAGGTTCCGGGTGTTGAACCCGAGGCAGCCAAAACCGGACGTCCGCCTCTGGGGGCCGACGCGGCGCGCCGGTTGACGAGTCCGCCCGCGCCCCAGTCATCCAGGCCCGTGACGCGACCGCGGCCGTATGGCGGCTTCAATTCCTTGATCTGAAACCGGATCTCACTCCCGCTTACTTCGCCCGCAATATAACCGAAAAACCAACCGTCTTCGTATCTTCTGGTTGCCCGCAAGTGGCCGCCGGCGCTGGGCACCGAGATGTAGTGGATTCCATCGAGATCCACGTGCTGCATCGCATGAACATGGCCCGCGATGATGGTTTCGACGCCGAACTTCTTGGCCAGTTGGTGCAGGGGGAAATTCGCGTTACGCACAACGACGTTGATTAACCAGGACGGCCTGTGCGACACGATGAACTTGACCGGCTGGGCCGCATGGGCCCGCAGATCCTGTTCGAGGAATGATAGCTCGTCCGCTGACAACTGCTCGGAGCGGCTGTTATCCAGGATGGTGAAATGCGCTTGCTTGTAATCGAAGCTGTAATGCGGCTCGTGTCCCATGTACCGGCGGAACAATTTTTCCGATGCCTGGGACCAGATGTCATGGTTGCCCGGGGCCGGATAGAAAGGAATGCGGCGATAAGGTTCTAGAATCTCCTCGATGGCCCGCCACTCGCCCTCAGCGGTTGCATCGTCGAGACCCTCGATCGCATCCCCAGGCGTTACGACAAAAGCGGGATCTTCGCTGGCCGCCTCCTTCCACACCTCCTCGTAAACCCCCGGCTGCGCGCCGCCTGTGCGATCACCCAGGATGATGAAATGGAATGTCTGAGCGGCTGCGGCCGCCTCCAGCAGGGCCAGCCATGCCGCGATGCAGAGCGATCTTCGCGCAATGAGCTTCATTTCCTCAGCTTAATATCGGTGCACTTATCACCGTTCGGTATGGTAACGTAGCCGAATGGACCGGTTTCAGATCCAGAGTACGTTGGGACCAACGGGCGCCTGCATCCTGCGCGTGCTCGGGCCAGTTACCTTGCAAAACATATTTGAATTTCAGAGTACCGCGCGAAAAGAATCCGAACGTGCGGTCATTGTTGATCTGACTGATGTGCCCTACATGGACTCGGCTGGGCTGGGCACGATTCTCGGCGTCTTTGCGTCCTGTCAGAGAACGCAGCGCGGCTTCGCCTTAGCGGGCGCCAGCGGACGCGTCCGGACACTGCTCCAGGTTGCTAAGGCCGACCATATCGTACCCCTCTTCGACACGGTGGAAGCGGCTGAGGCCCATCTCTCCGCGAAAGCGCAGCAGGCGTAACGCAACCGTCAAATCTGGGAACAGGACGCGGGCGTGAGAATCACGTTCGTGATGCTCGAGACGATCTCTTCGAAGTTGTAGCGCGGCGAACCGGAAAGCTTTTTCCACTCCTGTGAAGCGCCGAAGGCTGTCCACATCCTGTCGCGCTCGGCCATATCTTCGAAGGCCAGCATGTAAGTCAGGTTGGGCATGCGCGGGCCGATCAACGTGTCGCCAAAAAACACCTGCCAGAATCCGGCTTTTTCAAATGCCGCGAATTCACCGCTGTTGAACATCTCCACTTTTCGGCGATGATCCTGATCGCTGGGGCTCTCGTAGGTGCGCAGCTCAAACATGCGTTTGCCGCGCTGCGCCGTGACCGAAGGAACTGTAAGTTTGGGCCAACCTTCAAACGACAGCATGAGCGAGCTTTCCACGCGCACGTAAGCCGGCTGCTTGTCGGGTGCGGTGAAGAAGGCCGCAGCGGTCTTCATGTACTCTGCGTCCTGCTCCAGGCGGAAATCGGCGGAAACGAGGTCTTCTGCGGAGGTACTTGGAATCAGCACATAGAACGTCGGACTTTCCGGACCGATACTGACATTGAACACACCCACCGGGCTGATCCCCAGCCGGTTCAGTCCCGGGACCAATGCCTCAGCCAGGAAGCCCTCGGTGAGCTTATGTTGGGGTCCATTCTGAAGCTGATAGCGCCGCAGCACATAATAATCGCGCTTCTTGTCTGTGCCAGACTGTTGCGCCGCTCCCGCGGCCAGCACCGGGGCCGCCAATGACGATGTCAGGAATTGCCGCCTTTTCACAGATAGTTCCTCCCAAACCTCGGATTATTTCACAACCCGGTGCCGGAGCGATTAGAATAGCGATTTCAAGAGGGAACAGCTCGATGCGTCTTATCCTTGCCCTAGCCGCTGCCGTGACCAGCACATTTCCCTCGTTCGCTGCCACGCTTCGCGCCGGAACAGCCAAGGTCGATATCACACCGGCCGGCGGCGAGCAGTTGTGGGGCTACGAAGACCGGGTCAAGCCGGCTACCGGAACTCTTGACCCGCTCTACGCACGCGTGCTGGCGCTGGAAGCGGGTGGCACGCGGCTGGTGTTGGTCACGCTCGATCTGGGCAGGACGTTCGGCCCCCCCGAGATAGAGGAGCTTCGCGAATCAGCGCGCCAAACGAGCGGAATCTCCTGCCTGCTGGTCACTGCGTCCCACACCCACTCTGCACCTGCGATCGCGGATGATTATAAGAACGGACCGCCCGCCTGGGAGCGCACGGCGCTCGACTGAATCAAGCACGCCATCGGGGAAGCGGCCTCGGGCTTAACGGAAGCTCGCATTGGCACCGGAACGGGCGTGGCCTATATCGGGCACAACCGGCTTCGAGTGAATGCCGACGGCTCAGTGAGCTGGTTCGAACGTAATCTGACGCGCGTTCCAACCGCGCCGGTGGATCCCACGGTCACCGTACTGCGCATTGATCGTACCGACGGCTCGCCCATCGCCATTCTGACCAATTACGCCTGCCATCCCGTAGTCTTTGGCAGTGACAATCTGCGCTATTCGGCCGATTACCCGGGTGTGATGAATCGCG
>JASHOO010000482.1 GCA_030041035.1 Bryobacteraceae bacterium
GTAGCTTGCTCTCCCTTTGCCTGTACGAACAACCATTTGATCTTGCCCCTCAATTCTCTCAGATCGTTCGGAGCAGGGTCAAGACGGAAATCGTCATTTTTGTTAGTGTTGGACACCCATAGCGGCTTGTCTTAACCTGTGGGAGTTGACCGAAGAGAACATTCTGGAGCGCCTGAAGCGCCGGGTAGCGGTTCCCCGAGGTTCGCGAATTATCGTGGGTATCGGGGACGACTGCGCCATATTCCGGCCCCGCGGCGGCAGAGAAGATCTCTTATTCACTACCGACCTGCTGATCGAAGGTGTGCATTTCGAGCGGGCAACGCATGCACCGGCAGTTGTGGGACGCAAGGCGCTTGTGCGGGGGCTCAGCGACATCGCTGCCATGGGTGGAGATCCGCTGTTCTGCCTGCTCTCTCTCGGATTGCCGGAGTGGGCTGGCAGAGGCTGGGTGGAGCGATTCTATAACGGCCTGTTGAAGTGTGCGAAGGAGGCCGGAGTCATCCTGGCGGGTGGTGATCTAGCGCGTACCGATCGGGTGATGTGTGACATCGTGGTGGCCGGGTCCGTGCCGAAGGGCCGTGCGCTACGGCGTGACGGCGCGAAGCCCGGTGAGGCGATCTATATTTCCGGGAGGCTCGGCGGTTCGGCTTTGGGCCTCGCCACGAAGCGTGGCCGGGCATGGCAACGCCACCGGCGGCCTGAAGCGAGGCTGGCGCTAGGCCGCTATCTGCGCGAGAAGCTGAAAGCCACGGCAGCCATGGACTTGAGTGACGGCCTTTCGCTCGACCTGCGGCGCTTGTGCCTGGCTTCGAATGTCTCGGCTGAGATTGAAGCGCCGCCAACGTTTCCGGGCGCCACGCTCGAACAAGCGTTACACGGGGGCGAAGATTACGAACTGCTTTTCACCGTGCGGCCCGGAACTCGCGTTCCCGCGCGCTTCCAGAATTTACAACTCAGCCGAATCGGCGTGATCCGCCGCGGCTCGGCGGGACGCGTGGTGCTGAATGGCCGGCCACTCGCGCCGCTCGGTTACGATCACTTCAGAGGCTCATGAATTCACCCGATCCTGCACCCGTCATCGACTTGATTGAAGCGTTTCGGCGCTCGAAGACCATGTTTGTTGCGGTGGCGCTTGGCGTGTTCGACCGCCTGGAAAAAGAGCCGGCGGATGCCGCGACGCTGGCGGGAGAGATAGGTGCGCTGGCCGAACCGTTGGAGCGCCTGCTTGACGGCTGTTGCGGCCTCGGCTTGTTACGTAAGCAGAATGGACGCTATGCCAACCTACCTGTTGCCAGCACTTATTTGTGCCGGGATAGCGAGCGAACGCTTACGGGCTACATTCTCTATTCGAACAACGTGCTGTTCCGGCTCTGGACACACCTGGAAGACGCACTGCGCGAGGGCGGCCACCGGTGGAAGCAGGCGTTCGGAACCGATGGAGCCATTTTCGACCATTTTTTCCGGACCGACGAAGCCATGCGAACGTTTCTCAAGGGCATGCATGGCTTTGGTCTGCTCAGCTCTCCCAAAGCCGTGGCTGCTTTCGATCTCTCCCGCTTTCGCCGGCTGGTGGATCTGGGAGGCGCGACGGGACATCTGGCGATGGCGGCTTGCGACCGCTATCCCCATCTGCGGGCCGCCGTGTTCGATTTGCCGCGGGTGATTGAAATAGCGCGGGAGCAGATGCAGCTCGCGCCAGAGGCCGCCCGCATTGAGCTGATCGCCGGCGATTTTTTTAGCGACGATCTCCCTGAAGCGGACCTGTTTGCGGTGAGCCGCATTCTGCACGACTGGACCGACGAGAAGATCGCGAGGCTGCTCGCCAAAGTTTACAGGCGGCTGCCTTCCGGCGGCGGTTTGCTGATCGCCGAAAAGCTGCTGGCCGAAGATAAGAGCGGGCCAGTTCCGGCGCTGATGCAGTCGCTCAACATGCTGGTGTGCACCGAAGGCCGGGAACGGACACTCAGGGAGTATCGCGCTTTGCTCGAAGCCGCGGGTTTCCGGGACGTGCAGGGCCGGTTGACCGGTGCGCCGCTCGATGCGGTGCTGGCGCTCAAGCCTTGATCACGCTTTGGGGAATGCCGGGTCGCTTTTGATCTCTTCGATCTGGGCGGCGTGACGCGCAGGATGCAGAGCCAGCAGGAGCAGGAACTGGTAGCAATCAATTTCGCCGAGCAGGGGGTGCACGGCGAACAGGTGGCGCACGTCCTCCGCGCACTCGCGCACATATGCGATGGCGCGCCTGCGGCCTTCGAGGAAATGGTCGCGTGCTTGCTCGACCGATGTGAACTGCTCGGCGGGGCGCATCGGCTCAGGTGCGACGACCCTTTTGCGACGGGCTACGACCGCAGCGGCGAATCGTGTCTCCTTCTCCGGATCGAGCGGAACTCCATTGGGATTTGGGGCGCCGTGTGTGGCCCTCGCGTAGATGGCGTCCTCGGCGATCGCGATATGCTCGATGCACTCGGCGATCGACCAGCGATCCGGCTGCGGCTTGAAATGGAGCTGCGCTTCGGAAAGGCCGGCGAACGAACCCAGGAAGGCGTCGCGGCCGTCTTCCAGATTCTTGAGGAGGAAATCACGATCGGCGGCGGTCATCATCTCAACAATAATGCGGATTTACCCGCGAAATTCAGGACGGAAGAGGGAAATATGCCCAGAAAGAATGTGCCGAGTGCGGGCAGAACGAGGGCAAACGCGAGACCGGTAGTGAGGGGTTCGGCGGAACTGGCGGCCTCGCTCGGTTCGCGCATATACATCACCACCAGAATGCGCAAGTAATAATATGCCGCCACAGCGCTGTTCAGCAGGCCCAACACGGAAAGCCAGACCAGGTTAGATTGCAGTGCGGCTCTGAAAATATAAAATTTACCGAAAAACCCGCCGGTGAGCGGAACGCCGATCAGAGACAGTAGAAAGACGGTCAGCAGTGCGGCTGTGAGCGGCTGGCGCGTGGCCAGACCGGCAAAATCATCCACGCTGACAAAACGGTCGCCCTTGCCGGAGAGATG
>JASHOO010000483.1 GCA_030041035.1 Bryobacteraceae bacterium
CGATCAGGGAGTGGTGTATGTCGAGCGCATTCCCGACAGCGTGCAAACCGACCACGTGGATTGGGGATTTCACTTGAGCGGGCTGTTCGGCACGAGTTATCGCTTCACAACCAATCTCGGCTATTTCAGCGGGCAGTTGCTGGACGACCATCACGAGTACGGCTTTGACCCTGTGCTCGAATACGTGGACCTCTATATTCCGCAAGTCGGCGATGGGCTCAATATTCGGGTCGGGCGGTTTATCTCGATTCCCGGAATCGAAGCGCAACTGGCTCCCAATAACTACGTCTACACGCACTCCCTGTTGTACACGGTTGATCCGTTTACTGACTCAGGCATCTTAGGCACGATCCGTCTCAATGAGCGCCTTCTTCTTCAGGTCGGGCTCACGGCGAGTCACGACGTGGCGCCCTGGAGTGCGGATGCGAGACCGTCGGCAGATGTTTGCGTGAGTTATACGTTCCACAATGGCAATGATAATGTCTACCCTTGCGCGAACGGCATCAACAACGGCAAGTACGGTTATAACAATCTCCAGATGTTCGACAACACCTGGTATCACAAGTTCAACTCCTCCTGGCACATGGCCAACGAAGCGTGGTTCATGTATCAGCGCGATGTGCCGAGCGTCTCCGGTCCGGTGGCGCCGGAGAAGGGCACGAATGGCGCATTCTGCGCGCCGGGCCAGATCCGGTGCTTCGCGCCCGAGTGGGCCGCGGTCAGTTACGTAGAGAAGAAGCTTTCTTCGAAAAACTACATTTCCATCCGCACTGATTTCCTGGATGACATCAAAGGGCAGAGAACCGGCGTGAAGAACCGCTACACGGAAGGCACCCTGATGTGGGGGCACTGGGTGGGCAGCACAGTCCTGTTCCGTCCGGAGATCCGTTATGACAGGGCCCTCGACCGCCCGGCGTACGATTTTGGAATCCGGCGAAATCAGTTCCAGCTAGCGATGGACGTAATTTTCAAGTACTAAAAAAGAGGCGTTCCATGAACGCCCTGATCGCTCACTCCTGATCATTGTCGACGTCATCGACATCGCTGGATGGCGGCGCTGCATCCGGGTCCGAAGGATCACGAAAGCGGTATCCGAACCAGGGTTCGGTGAGGATATATTCCGGGTGAGCCGGGTCATTCTCGATCTTCTTGCGAAGATTCTTGACATACGATCTCAGTTGTTCCTGGCCGCTCCCCGGCCCCCAAATGGTGTGCAGAATCTTGGTGTGCGGAACCGGAATATCCTTGTGTTGCATGAGGAAGGCGAGCAGTTCGAACTCCTTGGGAGTGAGATGAACCTCCTTTCCGGCCTTGCACAACGTGCGGTGTTCCAGCTCCAACTCCAGGTCGCCGGTTTTCAGCACGGAAGCCTGCGGTGTCGTCTCGCCACCCGTTCGCCGGAGAACCGCGCGTAGCCTCGCCACCAATTCCCGCAGGCGGAAGGGCTTGATCACGTAGTCGTCGGCGCCCGCCTCCAGGGCGAGGACCATATCGTCCTCGGTGTCCCGCACCGTAAGCATCACGATGCCTGCTTGTGGCGCGACGGAACGAATCCTGCGGCACGCCTCCACTCCGCCGATGCCGGGCATGTTGATATCCAGCAACACGATATCCACCGGCCGCTCCCGAACGTATTCGAGCGCTTCTTCGGCGTTGCGGGCCGTGTCCACACAATACCCGGTGGTTTTCAACGACACTCGCAATCCCTGCCGGAAGGCGGGATCGTCATCGACAATTAGGACGCTAACTGCGGGCGGAGGCACTGTGGTTCCCATTGGTGTGAAGCATCGGCAACGTCAGGCAAAAGACCACCGATCCGGGAGACACGCTTCGGTCCAGATCGAGGCCTCCGCCATGCGCAACCGCGATCTTGCGTGCCACGTACAAACCAAGGCCCGCACCGGAAACCAGCTTGCGAACGGTGGTCCCGCGATAGAAGCGCTCAAAGATGCGATCCTGCTCCTCAGGAGCAATCGAACCTCCCTCATTCCGCACACGGACGGTCACGGACTCGTGCTCCACTCCGATTCGCACTGTTACTGCGCTTCCCGGAGCGGAATACTTGAAAGCATTGTCCAGCAGTTGCGTGACTGCCAGATCCAAGAGCTCGCGATCCGCAGGCGCCTGGCTGGACGGGCCTTGGCAAGTGACAGTGATCTGGCGGTCAGGGAACTGAGCCGTGTAACGGTTGGCGATGCCCTCCACCAGAGCGTTGACATCGGTTTTCTGCAAGCGCGGTTTTACTTCCTCGCGATCGAGCCGCGCCATGCGGAGCAATCGGGCGGTCAAGCTGCTCAATCGCGACGCTTCAGACTCGATCATGCCGGCCATCTCCACTTCCTCCGGTCCTAGCCGTGGCGACTCCCGCAGGCCACCGACTACTGCCAGGATGGTCGCCAGGGGCGTTTTGAACTCATGGCCGAGTGCGTCCAGAATGGCTGTGCGGAAAACCTCCGCTTGGGCCGCGGCGACCTCGTGGCTGGCCTTACGAAACGCCCGCGCTTGTTCCAGCGTTGCCGCCGCCAACACGGCTAACGGCCCGGCGACCCACTCCGGCTCCGGGAGGCCTTCAAATCCCACCGCACCAGTGGTCGTGCTTCCTGCACGTAGACATCGCACCACCACGCCCGCGTCCTGGTCATCCGTATCCTTCCCCAGAATGTATGCTTGCCGCGTACGCTCCGCAAGATCGCATTGGGAGAGCCCATCCATGTGCATTTCCGCGGTTCCCGCGTCGAACAGGCAGGCGGCGGAAGCCGTGAAGCCTTCACGGAACGTCTTGAGCACGGTGGCGGCGTCGATGTGAACTGGCTTAGCGAGCAGCAATTGCCAGGCGACGTGGTACAACTGTTCCAGATTCGCGCCCCGCCGCTGCGCCCGGTGGGCTTCCGCATGTTGCCGGGATACCAGACGGGTGATGACCAGCGCGACTGCTATAAAAACCACGAACGCGAGGACATTGAGCGGATCGGCAATACGAAATGTCAGCAGCGGAGGCAAGAAGAAGAAGTCCATGCAGGCTGCTGCGACCAACGACACCAGAGCTGACAAAACCAATTCGCCCGTCAGCGATTGCCCGACGATGATCAGCAGGTAGAGCAGTACGACGGTGGCGGCATTGAAATGGAGCTTGTAGCTGGAGAATGTCGCCACGGCAATTGCCAGCCCACTGGCCGCGGCCTGCAAGCATTGCCGCCAATATTTGCGGGTATTTTTCAGGCGCATGGCGACGAACCCATTGTCGCTGATTGCACCCGCTCAACCAACTTCTCCGCCGGTTCGCGCTCTGGCCCTTGGCCGGCTCCGCCGGACTCGCACTCGGCCGGCGGAGGGAGAATTGCCGCGCTAGAAATCGAGCCGCAGCGCCAGCTGCCCTGTGCGGTTCCCGCCGTATTCGGCCGTTTGCGCCGATTGCAGCACGCCAAACGTGCTCGGATTGCTCACGTTCGTTGCTGGTGGAGCGAAGTTGGTATGGTTGAGCGCATTCGTAAACGTGGCCTCAAAGCGCAGATGGGCTTTTTCCCGAATCGCGAATATCTTGGACAATCCCGCGTTCACCGCGGCCGTGCCCGGCCCTTCCAGGATGCCGACGCCTGCGTTGCCGATCCGTGCCGCCCCCACGGGCGTTGGAGCAAACGCGTTGAGGTTGAAATAATTGCTGGAAGTCCGGTTCGACGGAATCGGATTCCCGATCAGGTCGGGCCGCACGATGGACCCGTCAGCGACCGGATCGGTGTTGGTTTGGTCCAGATTTGGGCTGATGGTCGGGGTCAGGTACGGGCCCGTCTCCATCAGCGTCACCGTGTTCAAACTCCATCCTCCGAGTGCTCCATTCACGATGCGGGAGGAATTCGACCACCGGCGGCCGGTGCCGAATGGCAGATCGTAAGTTCCGGTCAACAGGAAACGCTGGCGCCGCATTCCGGCGACGTTGCCGCGATCCAATCCGACGGCGTAACGGTCCAGCACCGCAAGGCCGTAAGCCGTCTCGCCCTGAAATCCGCCTGGGGCATCACCTTGTGCGTCGCTAATGTCGTGCGCCCAAGTGTAATTGGCCTGAAAATAGAGCCCCCCACCGACTTTATGGTTGGCTTCCACTTCCATCGCCTGATAGTTCTGGAAGCCCAGATTCTCCAGAGAATAAAGCACACCCCAGTTTTGATAGGGCGCTCGGGGATCGACGAACGGGCTGGGCACGTAGGGTTGGGCACTCGGCGCGATCTGATTCAGATTCACCAACACGTTCAACCGGTACGAGTTCATCCCCACATAACTCAGGCGAACGGCCGTATTTGCATTCAGTTCCCGTTCGAGGGTGACATTCCACTGCGCCGACTGAGGATCGCGGTAGCGCGGATCCGTCGCCTGCTCGAGTGTTCCGCCACCGAGCTGAACCAACTGGCTGGCGGCAATAGTCTGCGGAAACTGAATCAGCGGCAGGCCATTTGCTTCAATCTCGTTTTGGTAAGTGTGGACGGAAATCACCGGATTGCTCAGGGTATCGTTCGCCAACTGGCCGAGGCTGGTTACCGTAAAGATGCCGAAGCCCGCGCGGACCACGGTTTTGTTGTCGCTGAACGGCCGATAGGCGACACTAACGCGCGGGTCGATGTTGCGCTTGTAGAACTGGCGCACGCCTGCCGGAAAGTGCGCCTGGCTGGTGGTGAGCACATTCGTGCAGGGAAGGCTCATATCCCGATCCGGCAACGTGCAGGCATTGAACGATTGAAGGAACCCAAGGGCCGGCTGCTGGTACTTGAAGAACACGTCAGGTATGATCATCGCGTTGATCGAAGGATCAAAATTCGCCTCGACTCCATGGGCCTCCACGAACGGCGGTTGTAATTCCCAACGAAGACCCATATTGACGGTAAGACGCCCGTTGACGCGCCATTCATCCTGGCCATAGAAGCCGGATTGAAGAGCTCCGGCATTGTCCGGAGGCCCTGTCACCGCGAAATAGGTGGTGTTGGGCAGGCCCAGCAACAAATCGCCGAACGCATTGCCGGTGAAGACATTCTGATTAAAGGTGAACAGACCGTAGTCGTCTGACGGTGTTTCGTACTGCGGCACAATCAATCGGACCCACCGCAGATCCGCGCCCGCGCGAAACGTGTGCCGGCCACGGGTATAAGTAACGTTATCCGTAATCTGCTTGTTGCTGGAGAGCGTCGGTCCGACGATGTCTCTACCGATCGGCGTAAAGCCTGTGCCGTCGGAAAAGTTAATGGTAGGGAAACCGCCGTCGGTGGGATGGGTCGACAGATCCACGTTCTCGAATCCCAACTGGGCAATCGCCGCCGCGCCTTCGATCGGAAAATTCGGGCTGAACAGGGTGCGGGTAAATCCAAACCGGAATTCGCTCAGCAGGTTCGGCTTGATCACGTAGTTATGCGAAACGAGGAAGCTCCGGTCGTGTTCGTCGTCCACGTCGTTTGGCAGCAGCGGATTCACCGTGTTCACCAGCAGATTTTTCCAGTTGAACCGCACGAAGACCTGCTGCTTAGAGTTGATAATTTGATCGACTCTGCCGTCAACGCCATCCGTGCTGGATGGGGTCGGCTGGAGGTTTTCGTAGTTATAACCGCTGTTGCCAGCTACGTTGGGGAGCGGATAGTAATTGTCGAGCAGCGTCATAGAAGAGGCGTTCAGACGCGAGAGCGGAATGGTATTGTCCGGAAACGGCTTGCCGTTGAGAGGATCGATCAGCACGCTATTCGGGATGTTCAGGCCGTTCAGATTTCCGCTTCTCTCGGCGGCCGTCGGCACCAGGTATTGCTCCGGCTGCGACGTGCGCTTACGGTTGCCCTCATAGTCCGCGAAGAAGAAAGTCTTGTTGTGCCCGTCGTACAGCTTGGGAATCGACAACGGGCCGCCCAAACTGCCACCGAAAGTGTTGAACCTTTTCGGTGCTTTCACGTCGAAGTTCAGCACGGTGGCATCGAGCACGTCGTTTTGCAGATACTCAAACGCGCTTCCGTGAAAATCGTTTGTGCCGGCCTTGGTGGTGAATGTGACATCGGCGAGCTGGGAGAATTCCGCATTATTGTTGAAAGCTGAGACCTTGAGCTCGGCGATCCCTTCCGAAGACGGATACGGGTTCGTGCCGGCACTGCTCGTCCAAATGTTGGCCGTCGAGATGCCGTCCACGGAATAGCCGACCATGTTGATGGCCGCGCCACCCACGACCACGTTGCCCTGGCTGTCCATCTCCACGTTGGGCGAAGTAAACATAGCCGCCAGGGGGCTGGTGGTGACGGCGCGGAAGTTCAACGGAAGCTGCCCGATTTGCGCGGTGTTCTTGGCGTCGCCGATCGTACCGTTTTCCGTATTCACCACTTCAGAAGCCGCGGTGACTTCGACGATATCTGTACGGCTCTCCAGCGCCAGCGGAATATCCACGCGCAGGCTCTGCCGCGCAGACAGCCCGACATTGATGGCCGCAGCGCTCTTGAACCCCTCCTTAACCGCAGTTAACTGGTAATTCCCGGGCTTGAGATTTTCCGCCAGGAATTCACCGTCATCTCCGCTCACCACCTTTCGGTCGGTGTTTTCGTCGAGACTGTGAACCGTCACAGTAGCGCCGGGAAGAGGCAATCCGTCAGGATCGCGCGTGACACCACGTAGGTCGCCAAACGTGGATTGTGCGTGGATCGACTGGAGTGCGAAACAGGCAGGAAGAAGTGTTGCGAGAATCAGTTTGCGAATCATACGGCCTATATTGTGGGTGGCCCGGCATGGAAAAGTTGTGAAGAAGGCCTCTGCGGCGCCACAGTTTAACGGAATCTTTATTCCTTCTCTATCTTTTCTTTACGCCGGAACTTGCGAAGGTTAGTTGCAGCTGGCCACAGGATCAAAGCCATACTCGAGGTGTAAATCTCGGCACAATGGCCGATGTTTTGCGGATGTCAAAGGGATGATGCGAATCACTTGCCTGCTTGTATGTCTCACCTTTTCAATTGCATGCCGCACCAATGAAGCACCCGAACAACAAGTCAGCGACCTGCAAATTACTGCACAGGTCAAAACCAAGCTCGCTGAAGGCCTGGGAGCTTCTTCTGTCACAAACATCTCTGTAAATACTACTGACGGCGTGGTTACGCTGGCTGGAACGGTCCACACCCCTTCCGAAGAATCGAAAGCAGTGGCCATCGCCAGAGCGGTTCTGAAGGTCAGCCGCGTCAACGACGACTTGCCAGTAAACACGATCAGGACTTCCAGCGTGCATATTCCGAGCGATCGCTGACGTAAGCTTCATCACAGCGCCGATCAAATTGCGCAGTCCTAAGAACAAGGAGGCTACTAACGATGCCAACAGAACTGGAGAAATGCAAACACCCGGCGTGCAGTTGTCGTGTTGCCGAGGGAGATGACTATTGCAGCACGTACTGCGAGGATGCAGGTGATACGACCGAGATCGCGTGTAATTGTGGCCACGCCGGCTGTGGAACACGGCAGGCAATCCCCGAGATGATGACCGGCGGCGTCGCCTGACCGGACCGGCCAGGGGCGACCGGTTGATGGTCCTCACCACCCAGCCATCTCCTGAGTCACCAGGTCAAAGAGAACGGCTCGCCGCTTGAATTGAGACCGCAAGGAGTGCCCGCTTTTCGCTCGCGTATCGTAACATCAAAGTGACCTAACCATGATCCTTGTGCGTCATGCTTGGGATAGGAGGGCCTTTGCATCTCACGCTGACCTGGTATGAAATTGCGGTCCGCATCCTCGGCACCCTGGCTGCCGGAGCGTTGATCGGAATTAATCGCAGCGAGCACGGGCGAGCGGCGGGCTTGAGAACCGCGATGCTGGTGAGTCTCGCCGCTTGCGTTGCCATGCTGCAGGTGAATCTCTTGTTGCCTCTCGCTGGTCGGACATCCAACTCATTCGTCATGAACGACCTGATGCGCTTGCCGCTCGGGATTCTATCGGGGATGGGATTCATCGGGGCGGGCGCCATCGTGCGTCGGGATAACTTTGTAGTCGGTGTCACGACTGCAGCCACGATGTGGTTTTTGACTGTCATTGGCCTTTGTTTTGGAGGCGGACAGGTTATGCTTGGACTGGTCGGTACTGCTGTGGCGCTGGTAATTCTGGTGGGCATCAAGTGGTTCGAGGACCGCATGAAGCAAGACCTAGAAGGTAATGTTCTGATCGTCACGGATGTTTCTGGACCCAGCGAGGATGAGATCCGCAGAATCCTACACCAGGACGGATTTCTGATCTCAGGATGCGAACTTGACGTGACTCCTGAGGAGGAGCTTCGTGAGTTGAATTGCAGGGTCCACTGGCGCTCAAAGCCATATGAGACAACAGTGCCCAGCGCCGTGAATTCACTTATGGCGAAACCAGGCGTCGTTCGTGTTGCGTGGAAACCTCAGGTCCGTTGAAACTCGTGGGATGTAGTGCAGGGCATGAAAGCGGTGAACGCAGACGTTTATTGTACAGTCATCGCATCCAACCTCGTGCTGGCAGCCAGCATGGATGAAGAAGGCTCGATCCCCCCTCCTATTTCAAAGCAAAACGTTGGTAGTGGGCCCGTTTAAATAGACCCACTACCCAAACGTTTTATCATGGTCTTCTCCCGCTGTGAGCTCGCAAGCGGCCAACCTAATGTGCGTAACAGACACCTGTTGACCCAGTGCTCTTCTGTCACCATCATTGATTGTCAGGTTTGCTCCGCGATCGCTCCTGGTGATCTGCGGAATACCGGTCTAGTTCAGCGATGATGGGGTGGGCGACATCCGGAGGGGTTAGATTTCCGGTCAGGATGTCCTTGGAAGTTAAACTCTTTCCATATAGCTCGCTGTTGCCCTCATCGTCATTTCTGAGTGTTGCGCCCTGAAGAGAAACGCCTGCAAAAACCCCCCTCGCCCGCGACCACGATAGTATTTCTGCTCCCATAGTTACATCCGTATTCGCCTCCGCGTCCCGTCCAACCGGGCCCGCCGCAACGGAAGCGTCGCCACCCAAAGTGAATTTGCTTTCCAACAGATGATGCATTCCGCGATCATTCATCACCAGCATCACCACATCCGTGGATTGACCTCCTATTTGGAATCCAAAACTGCCGCCTTCTAACCGCATAGCCGCCGGTGCGCTCCAACTCCCAGCTTCATGACGGCATAATGCGTAGCCTCGTCCGTACTTACCGCCAACTCCAAAAGCACCACTTTTCATGGCCGGTATGATCACGATGCAATGTGCTTTGTCGAACAGATCGTGCGGAATACCCTTGTCAGGGGTGTTCATGATCTCCCTTACCACAGCGGTTGCGTCATCCAAGCGTTGTTGCGCGGTCTCGGCCAAAAGCATTGCCGCAGAAGCCAATACGCCGAGTGTTATGTTTAATAGCCGCATGTTACCTCCTCACGAATCAAGTGCACTTTACCAGCCAGAGTCTCCCAAGAAACAAGCGATGCTATTCTCCGGCCTGATTGGCCGACGTATTGAGGATCACATCTTGCGTTCTAGACTAGGAATATGAGGAGGCAGTTTTAATCATTTCTCTCGCAATAGTGGTCCGTTTGTCCATCGAAACGTTTGGACTGTCGTACTTACTACTTGCTTACTACTTGGATGAGACTTTTATGCACCGTGTGCGCGAAGTATGCGCTCTCGTGAGTAAAACCTGCATCTATTCATCGGTCAGTCTTCGACGCAACTTCGCTAATGGGCAGTTCACTGGCCTATGAAGAGAATGGAAATGTGTGGTTTGGAAACTGACATGCACTTTGAAACACCGTTACTCTTCTGCGTCCAGAGCAGCATGGAGAAGGTATGTCGACAACGGCAGCTGTACCGCGAGAACATCTAGAAGATCCCTTGGCCTATCTTCCGTGTTCCCGAATTCTGCAGTACTCTAAGGGCCAGTTCATATATAGCAGGGAGCATCCTCCTTCTAGTCTGAATCTGGTCATCGAGGGCAAGGTGAAGGTCTTACGGATTTCGGCGAATGGCCAGCAGATCGTGGTCGATATTTATCATGAGGATGAAATTTTCGGTGAGACAGTTTTTCTTGGCGGCCAAGCGACGCAAGAAGAGGCGGTCGCGCTAGAACAGACGAAGCTGATGACCTGGTCGCTTGCAGCCGTCGTGGAGATCATGGGAAGAGAGCCGAGGTTAGGAATTGCGCTATGCCAAATCATGGCACAGCGAACTCTCGACTTCGGCGAGAGGCTGGAGAGCTTTTCTGTCGACAACATTGCCAGACGACTGGCGCGCAATCTAATCCGGTTTTCGGAGCGGCTTGGGGAGGCCGGGACAGACGGAACGGTGCAAATGATGCCGTTCACGCACGAACTTCTTTCTCAGGTCGTCGGGACTTCGCGGGAGATCATTACACATTACATGAACCAATTCCGTCGTCAGGGGTATTTACAATATTCGAGGCGCATATCCATCTATCGCGAAGCACTACGCGAGTGGCTTAGACAGCCTGCAGTCTGAAGACTTCGTTTGGTGATTGGCATGCGTGTTGAATAGAGGAATCAAAAACCACTGAGAGGAAATGTAACAGTGAACTGGGAACAAGTGGAAGGTAAGTGGAAACAATTGCGCGGTGGAGTAAAGGAAAAGTGGGGCAAGCTGATCAATGGCTGCGTGCCCAAGATTCAACGCTGGCAGGCCCCAGCCATCAGCATGCCGGACACTCAGGGCCCGATTGAGCTCGGACGTTGATGCCTGCGACGGTGGGCGCCGGCCTTTTCTATCCACACAGTAATAGGTGAATGCTGATTTACCGTCGCATAATAGCGCCCTACGGTTTCTATCCCCTCGTACCATTCCCAGGTATCCGGCAGGGTCAGAACAACACCTTCCGGGGCCTCTGTCCTCTGAACAAGGTTGGCCATGGTCGTGCACACGCATTATGCACGAGTTGTCAAGTAGGAAAACCCACAGTTCGATACCACGGATGCCATCACTAAGAATCTCTGAGCAGCCCCAAACGGGAATATTCACGCCGCGCGTTCGACGCTGGCTCTTCGCTGCCGTCATCGTCAGTGCTCTGGCTGTGACCACAGTGGTCGCTGGTGGGCGTCGCTTGTCGCCGATCATCCAGAAACGCCTGGTCCGGGCGCTCCAAGATGCATATGCAAGCGACGTCACTCTGAAACATCTGGACGTGCAGCTCTTTCCCTGGGTGCATGCCTCCGGGGAAGGGCTGGTACTTCGCTTCCATGGACGACAAGACCTTCCGCCACTGATCTCGCTGACCCGCTTCACCGCCGACGCGAGTTGGATTGGACTTCTGCAGTCGCCACGTCGAATCGGCCGTGTGCGTATTGAAGGCTTGCAGATCCACGTCCCGCCCCGTCAGAGTGATGGGGAGGGTCCACAGCCGGCAACCAAGAAACACGAAAACCCGGCATTCATCATCAATGAGGTCAATGTTGACGGCACCGTGCTCGAAACCTTAACCTCAAAGCCCGGTAAGGACCCGTTGCGCTTCGACATTCATCACCTCACGCTGTGGGACGCCGGAGCCACGACGTCAATGTCGTTTCGAGCCTCATTAACTAATGCGAAGCCGCCAGGTGAGATTCATAGTGACGGACGCTTTGGTCCCTGGAACAAAGACGAGCCGGCTCTGACGCCGGTAGGTGGAAAATATGACTTTGAGAAAGCTGACTTATCCGTGTTTCGTGGGATTGCAGGAATTCTCTCTTCGGAGGGAAGTTACCGCGGTGTTCTCGAAGCCATCACCGTCCGCGGAACCACCGACACCCCTTACTTCCGCCTGAGTATAAGCGACAATCCCGTCCACTTGAAAACAGAGTTTCTCGCCGTTGTAGACGGTACCGACGGAGATACCCGCTTGGAGCCCGTAAATGCCCAGTTTGGTAACTCATCGGTGACCGCATACGGAACAATTGAAGGGAAGAAAGGCGTCAAGGGTAAGACAATCCGCCTTGAAGTGACGGTTTCCCGCGGCCGTCTGGAGGATATGCTACGGCTCGGGGTCAGGTCCAAGGAGGCGATCGTGACTGGCGCCATTGCGTTCCAGGCTCAGCTCTTGTTGCCCCCGGGAGATCGTGACGTCATCGATAAACTCCACCTGGAAGGGCAGTTTAAGACCGTGGGTGCCGCCTTCACCAAGCCGGATATCCAGCGAAAACTCAATGAGCTCAGTAATCGAAGCCGCGGCGAGCCGGAGGACACCGATCAGGGCCGTGCCAGCTCCAACTTCCGTGGAACCTTCAAACTTCAGGACAGTGTAATGACCTTCAACAAGCTGGCCTTTGCCGTTCCAGGCGCTGAACTGAGCCTGAGCGGGAAGTACAATCTTCGCCAGGAGTCGATGGAGTTCCACGGCACCGCCCGGCTTCAGGCCGAGCTTTCCAAAACCACAACGGGAATCAAGTCGTTCTTGTTGAAGGCCATCAATCCGTTTTTCAAGGGAAGGCGATCCGGAGCGGTCATTCCGATCAAGATCAGCGGAACCAAGGACTCTCCCAAGTTCGAATTGGATCTCCTTCACAAAGGGAACTAATCAACTCATGAGAAATTAATCTTTATGGCACAGGCACCCTGATCATAAATACATTGAGACCAGCTATTTCTTTCTGCTCCTACAGTACGCGTATTGTAGTGGCCGGACCATGTCCGGCCTGTCACTAACAAAATGACTGGGACAGCCCACTGGTTGCAAAAACAGTCAAGTAAGTGACAGGACGTTTTGACACTGTGAAAGATGCCTGGCTGCGCCGATGTTGCTCGTCGTACCCTTCGAAATGAATTTAATAACCCATCCGCGGATAGTTGGCATACCAACTGCAACTCGGTGGTGCGAGGTGAAAGTGAAAATGCTCTACTACGCGTTGGTGTTTCTCCTGATCGCCCTGGTAGCCGCAATGCTCGGATTTGGCGGTATCGCGGTTGCGTTTGCCAGCATCGCCAAGATTCTTTTTGTCGTGTTCCTAATATTATTCCTGGTTAGTTTCGTAATGCATTTGGGTAGACGTGTATAACCAACCACAACGCCGCCATGGCCGAAGATCCGTTTGCGGCTGACCTGCGCTACGGGCTGCGGACGCTCGCCCGTAGCCCGGGGTTTACCGCACGGAAAAATTACCCATGCCCGAATCCTAACTGCCGGCCCCAGCCCAGTCTTACGAAATGTTGCAAAACGGACAAGCGTGCTGGGAAGTGGCCGGCCTGACGTCACGAGTTGAAAAGCATTGCTAATGGCACTGGTTGATTCCCAGTTGGGGCAGCAATTCGGTCCGAAAATGTTCGATCTGCTGTGCCTGCACGTCGCCCTCTGAAGAGATCCGTGTCAGAATCGGATCGAGAAAACGGCCGTAACGCGCGAGGGCGGGCCAGTCGGCTTTCGCAATGGCTTGCCCCACCGAATTCTCCATCTCGGGCGTTACGATCTCGATGCGCCCCACGAACACACGCGCCGTTTCGGAGGGAACAGGATCGATGTGCAGCGGAAGTATACCATCCACCGCCCGCGATGACAGGATGTAGATCAGCCGGGTGCCCTCCTCGAACCAGGAATCCTGCCAGGTTTCGAGCATCGCCCGCGCCTCGGCCGGGAACAGGCCCTGCGCGATGAGCGCCTCCTCCAGTTGGTAGCGCAACGCAGCCACCGAGCCGTCCGGCGAAGGTCGATCCACCGTCACCCCATCCGTTATCGCGCCCGCGTCGCGGAAACCGATGTGCCCGCCGCGATTTTCGAACAGGATCGCCACCGGCACCGACTCGTTGCCGCTGTTCTGCACTGCGATCCTCCCATCGCGTTCAACCCGAGCCGAAAGAGGAACCGGAATCCGCGCGACACCTCGATAGAACAGGAATTTCTCATGTTGCTCGCCGACTGTAATGGGAGCCGCATCCGTAGCCCGCGCTGCATAATAGCGGCTCGGAGCGTTCTCGAGAGGCAGATTTGGTGCGGCATCCGGCTCCACGTGGACGTCGCTCCACTCGATGCTTCCGGTCACCCTCCGCATGGACAGGTCAATCCCAGAGAAGTTCTCGGGCAGTTGGCGCATCTCCCCATCCTGGCTTTTCTGATAAATCTGGTATCGGGCTTGCGGATACCACTCCGTCATCAGTCCGTTCGGAAAGGTCACCTTTACGTGCGCCTCCACATGGCTCGGGCTGTAGAAGAACATCACCGGCGTCTCCATGCGCACGGTCCCGCGCAGCCCAAGCTTGAATCCGAAGCCGAATTCGTTGACGAACTTCGGCAGATCGTCTCTGCAGTCCAGCGTGCTCCATTCAACCGCCGAGCCGTCCTCTCCCGCCACCGACGTGAAAGTGCCCCACTCGTGCACCGTCAGGCCGCCCGCCCGGTTGGCGTCGATGTTGGCTCCCGCGAAACTGACCGCGCTGGAAGCAAGTAGAACCGCTAGTGTGAACCTCATCTGTCACCTCCTGTGGTGAGCGCCTTCAATGAAGCGTCGATCTCGGCATCGGTAGCCGGACGCGGAAAGAACTTCGCTGACTCCCGAACAAAGCCCTTGGGCCCAATCGGCACAATGGCGCCCGCCATCGCACCGGCGCACGCGCCCTTCAGATTCACCACCCATTCGCCTTCCGCCGGCCATTCATGGTTAACGGCGTAGACGCCCGCCTTGGACATCGGCATGATCTTGAGCGCAACCGATCGCCGCGCGCCCTTCACCACACCTTCAGCCGTTCCGCTGATCTCCGCCTTGGCCGGCTCTGCACAACCTTGCGTCCGAAAAACAAACACGGCCGTTTTGGCGTGAAAATCCTGCGCCGCCACAGGGCTAGCAATGTTGAATGTGAACCCTTCCGCCAAGCCTAGCGCCGCCACGGCGCAGGCCCCTATCCCGAGTCGCCACATGGAAAAAGCTCCTTTCAGGACCATTAGACGCACCTCCACGATTTTTCTTCCCGGCTTACCACGTCCAGGCCAGTTCCTCTCTCCAGCGCCTCAGCGTCTCGGCATCCAGCTTCAGCGCCTGCTCGCGCGAGACCCCCGCCGGAATCGGCGTCAGAGCAGCCATCCGGTCGTATACTCGCCCGCGGTCCTCCGCTTCCACCCGCGAAAGCAGATGCCACAGTGAGAGCGTGTCGCGAACACGCGCATCTGCCAGGATCATGTTCAGATCTTCGCCTCCGCCCTTTTCGAAAACAAGCCTCTCCAGAGCCTGCCTAAAGCTCTCCGGCGCGTCATCGAAGTAAGGAATGCCCGGCCCGATCTGCGGCCGTGTCCGGCAACTCGCACCGGCGGGAACCAGCGATTCGAGGCCCTTCCACTGAAACAGCACCCAGCCTTTAGTTACCTCGAGCCGCCCCCAGCCGTCCGCGTCCATTTGCAGCGCATATTCGCAGCCGAGATCCACCGCCGTCCCTGCTGCCGTGTCCACAAAGAATAGCCGCGGCGGGGCCGAGATCTTCGCCCGGATCTCTCCTCGCGCGAGCGCCAGCCGGTGTTCCGCCGCTCGCGCTACCACCACCCGCACACGTGTGTTCGGTTCCACCTCCACCGATCCGATCTGCCCGATCTGCACCCTGGCCCGCGACCCCGCATCCGTTTCAATCCACTCCCCGGCTCCGATGCGGCCGATGCCTGCCACCGGTTTCGCTCCCACTACCGGCGTGCCCGCAAGCCGCACCACTTCCCACCGCGCCCCAGACCTGTGCGCCACGCCCCAGTACGTCACCCCGATGATCGCCAGCGCCAACGCGGTCGCAAACGCCGCCCGCCGCCATCCAAGCCGCCATGGTTCACGCTCTTGACGCGCCTCGAGCCCCAGCTCAATCGATTTCCACAGGCCTTCCGGCGCCTCAACCAAAGGAAGGCTTTCCAGTGCCGCTATCCCGAGCCTGATTTCCTCGCACTCAGCCTGGCAACGCTCACACCCGGCCAGGTGGAGTTCCATGCCCCGCGCACGATCCTCGGCCAATTGCCCGTCGATATAAGCCCCAAGCTTCCGCGATGGATGCCGCATCATGGCCTACCTGCCTGGACTAAACCTCTCAGCCGTTCACCCAGGATTCGGTGCCCCCGGCTCAGCCTGGAAGCAACCGTCCCGATGGAACAGTGCAGAGCTTCGGCCATCTGCTCGTACGACAGATCTTCGAAATAGCGCAGCAGCACCGCCATCCGGAACTTCGGCGGCAAAGCCGCTACTGCGGCACGCACCGAAGCAGCCATCTGCTTGCGCGCGTAGGCCTCCTCCTGCGATCCCTCGCCCGCAACCGCCTCCATCCGGCGGTCATCCGAGAAAACCACCCTCGCCTTC
>JASHOO010000484.1 GCA_030041035.1 Bryobacteraceae bacterium
GGCCTTCGTTGAGTCGTTTGTCGCCGATGGCGATTCCTGCTCCATGGAGTTTTACGAGACTGACCAGTTAGGCGGACAGTTGGATAACTGGTGCGGACCGACCACGAAATGTCTGGAGGCGTTGTGCCGCTCGGCCGGATTTGCGCGCGTGCAGTTGGAGTACACGGAACAGAATCGCGCGGGTCTGACTTGCCATCGTAAGTGGGAGCCTGTCGCCAGAGGAGCCAAGGATGCGCCGTGGCTCTGTTCGGTAGTGAACAACCGGACGCTTGAGCCGCGCTTCCGCCCGCCGAAAGACGAGTATATGTGCCTGTACCTGCGCAGTGCCGAGCCGCTGGAGCGCAGTCAGATTCGCATCGAAGTGGATGGCTATGGCGTACCCGTTCTCACGTTAACAGGCGACGGTCAGGGCGGATGGCAGGCGGATGCCAAGCTGCCGCCGGGGCTGGATGACGGGCTGCATGAAGTCCGCATCCGCACGGCGGACAGCTCGCTGAGCCAAGCGTTCTCCATAACTGTGGGCGATGCCGTGGCGCCGCTGGAAGGGCCCTATGTGGATGCCGACGGACCGGCGCCCGTCTGGGTCGCGGCAGAGAACACGCTGGACAGGACGAATACGTTTCGCGGCTACAAGGCGGAATATCTTTCCTGCCGCTTTCTGAGTGCCGAGCTGGCACTGACAACCGGTGATGTAGTGCTGGAGCTGGACGGACGGCGGCAGCCAATCCTGGTGGTGGCGAACCTCGGAAACGGCGAATGGCAGGCCAATGCAGCTTTACCGGGCGGTTGGGGTGCGGGCCGCCATGAAGCGCGTATCCGCACGATCCACAGCCGATTCAGCGAGCCGGCGCAGATTTTCTACGAACCGGCGAATCTGGGAATGGTTGCGCCGGGGGAATGAACCTGATTCGCAGGTTGGCGGACAAACGCTGCTGGTAAAATCAAAACTTATGCAAAGGATTGCGCTGGTGGCCGCGTTTGTCGCGACCGCCGGAGCCGGTCTCTGTACCCGGCAGCCGGTGCGATCGCGGCATGCCATGGTGGCCACGCGCGAGGCGCATGCGACCGATATCGGGCTTGCGGTGCTGGAGTCCGGCGGCAATGCCATCGATGCCGCGGTTGCGGTGGCGTTTGCGCTGGCCGTGACGCACCCGGCAGCGGGCAACATCGGCGGCGGCGGATTTCTGCTGGCACGATTTGCCGACGGACGAAGCACGTTCATCGACTTTCGGGAGCGCGCGCCCGCAGCGGCTTCGCGCAACATGTACCTTGGGCCGGACGGTAAACCGACTTCCGACAGCGTGGAGGGCTATCGCGCTTCGGGAGTTCCGGGAACGGTGCGCGGGCTGGAGCTGGCGCATGAGAAATACGGACGCAAGAGCTGGGCGGACCTGTTAGATCCGGCGGTGCGGCTGGCGGCGGACGGCTTTCCGGTATCGTATGGCCTGGCACACTCGTTGCGCAGCCAATCGACCAGCGCGCGCTTGGCCCGGTTCGCCGAATCGAAACGCATTTTCTTGAAGGACGGAAAATTCTATGATGCCGGTGAACCGCTGGTGCAGCCGGAGCTGGCCCGCACCCTGGAGCGCATTCGCGACCGCGGTGCCAAGGACTTCTACGAAGGGGAGACGGCCAAACTGCTGGCCGCCGACCTGCAAGCCCACGGTGGGCTGATTACGCTGGATGACTTGAAAAACTACCGGGCCATCGAGCGCACACCGCTCACGGGCTCCTATCGCGGTTACACTGTCATCACCGCGCCTCCGCCGAGTTCGGGCGGTGTCGGGATCCTACAGATGCTGGGTGTGTTGGAAGGCTCGGGTTACGAGAAATCCGGTTTCGGATCGGCGGATGAGCTGCACTTCCTGGCGGAGACGATGCGCCGTTATTTTGCCGATCGCAGCGAATATATGGGTGATCCGGACTTCTATCACGTTCCCGTAGCGGGTCTCTTGAATCCGCATTACATTGAGGAACGGCGGCGTTCCATTGATCGGGAGCATGCCACGTCGAGCGCGACGCTCCGTCCGGGAAAACTGGAAACCTTCGAGAGCAGCGACACGACGCACTACTCGATCGTGGATGCCGAGGGTAACGCCGTGGCGGTGACCTACACACTGAACAACAGCTTTGGCAGCGCGGTGACCGCGGCCAAGCTGGGTTTTCTGCTGAATGATGAGATGGATGATTTCGCCGCCAAGCCGGGCGAGCCGAACTTGTTCGGACTGATTCAGGGTGAAGCGAATGCCATCCAGCCGCGCAAGACGCCGCTTTCCTCCATGACGCCGACGATCGTGCTGCGCGATGGCAAGCTGTATCTGGTGGTAGGGTCGCCGGGCGGGCCCACGATCATCAACACCGTGTTTGAGGTCTTGGTGAACGTGATTGACTTCGGCATGAACATCGCGGACGCCGTCGATGCGCCCCGCCTGCATCATCAGTGGATGCCCGATGTTCTGCGCATGGAACGGGGTTTTTCGCCGGACACTGTGGCGCTGCTCAAAGCTCGCGGCCACGCGGTGGAATTGGAAGATCATCAGGGTGAAGTAGCAGCGATTCGGGTGCAGGACGGTTG
Organism: Bryobacteraceae bacterium; assembly: GCA_030041035.1. Classification (GTDB taxonomy): domain Bacteria; phylum Acidobacteriota; class Terriglobia; order Bryobacterales; family Bryobacteraceae; genus QHXW01. The sequence continues at coordinate 2,576 of JASHOO010000484.1, forward strand.
GCTGGAAGGCGATGCCGACCCGCGCACCGAGGGTACAGCCAGAGGATATTGAGCGCATGGACCGCGTACTTTCGACGCATTTGTTCGTGAACCACCGGCTCACGGTGGCGTGGCTGAATCGCGTGATGCAGGCAGGGATCCCGGCTGTGGAGATCTTCTGCGCGCGACAGCACCTGGATTATCGCGACCGCGCGCAGATCTCGGAACTGGGCCACTGGTTCGGAGATGCCGAGCTGAAGCTGCACTCGCTTCATTCGCCCATGTACACGGACGAATTCTGGGGCCGGTCAGGGCCTCACTCCGTCATCACGATCACCGAGCCGGTCAAATCGCAGCGTCTGAAAACCGTCGACGAGATCAAGCGCGCGCTGGAGATTGCCGAGACGGTGCCGTTCCGATACCTGATCCAGCATATCGGCGTCTCGGGAGAAGACTTCGGCGATCACAAGGTGGACGCAGCATTTTCAGCGCTCGAAGAGCTGAGCATTTTCGCGCGTCAGCGCGGTGTGCAGATCCTGCTGGAGAACATCCCGAACGATCTTTCGAGCGCAGAGCGGCTGAAATATTTTGTGGAGATAACTCACTTGGATCTTGGATTTGTGTTTGACGTGGGTCACGCAAATATCGGCGAGGGCGTGGAGACGGCGTTTGACATCATGAAGGACCGCATTCGCTCGACGCATGTGCACGATAACGACGGTAAGGCGGACAAGCATTTGTTTCCGCTACTGGCTGACGGCGGCACCGTCGATTGGAAGCGAACCATGAGCCTGCTGCGCTCCCGTCCCAACCAGTACCCACTTCTGCTGGAGCTGAAGGAAGTGGAGGGCATGGAACATTCGCTCGACCGCGTGAACGAAGTTTTCGACGGGCTGGAGAAGCTTCGTGAAGCCTAAGCGCATCACGATTTCGGCCGCGTCGCAACATGTGGGCGAGACGGTTTCCATTCCAGGCTGGCTATACAACCTGCGCAAGTCGGGCAAAATCGCGTTTCCCCTGCTGCGCGATGGCACCGGAATTATGCAGTGCGTGGCCGTGAAGAGCGCACTGCCCGAGCCCGTCTTCGACGCGATCAAGGATCTGACCCAGGAATCCTCGGTGATTTTCACTGGAAAGATTCGCGCTGACGAACGCGCGCCCGGCGGCTACGAAATGGACGTGGAGAATGTGGAGGTAGTACAGCGCGTGCCGGAAGCCGACCCGTATCCCATCACGCCCAAGGAACACGGCGTCGATTTTCTGATGGACCACCGGCATCTGTGGCTGCGCAGCCAACGCCAGCACGCGATTCTGGGTGTGCGGCACGAAGTGATTCGGGCGGTTCGGGATTACTTCGATTCGAATGGGTTCACCCTGGTCGATACCCCGATCTTCACACCGGCAGCCTGCGAAGGTACAACCACGCTGTTCGAGGTGAATTATTTTGAGGATGAGAAGGCCTATCTGGCGCAGTCCGGCCAGCTTTACAACGAAGCCACGGCCGCGGCGTTCGGCAAAGTGTACTGTTTCGGGCCTACATTTCGCGCCGAGAAATCGAAAACGCGGCGGCATCTGACGGAATTTTGGATGGTCGAGCCGGAGATGGCTTACGCGGCGCTCGAAGACGTCAAACAGGTTGCCGAAGAGATGATCGTCTTCGTGGTGGGTCGGGTATTAGAGAAACGCCGGGCCGAGCTGAAGCTGCTGGAGCGCGACGTCAGCAAACTCGAGGCGATTCAAGCGCCGTTTCCTCGCATGAGTTATGACGACGCAGTCAAGTTTCTGCAATCGAAGGGCAGCGAGATTCAATGGGGCGGTGATTTCGGCGGCGCCGATGAAACGCTGCTCAGCCAGGAACATGATCGTCCCCTTATGGTGGATGGCTATCCTTCGTCGGTGAAGGCGTTCTACATGCAGCCCAATCCGGAGCGGCCCGAGGTGGCGATGTGCGTCGACGTTCTGGCGCCTGAAGGATATGGCGAGGTCATCGGCGGCGGCCAGCGCATTCACGATTACGACCTGTTGCTCCGCCGCATCGGCGAGCATCATCTGCCCAAGGACGCCTTCGAGTGGTACCTCGACTTGCGAAGGTTCGGCACCGTGCCGCACGGCGGGTTCGGCATGGGAATCGAGCGCTGCGTGGCGTGGCTTTGCGGGCTCGAGCATGTTCGCGAAACCATCGCGTTTCCGCGCATGCTATACCGGTTGCGGCCGTAGTTTGTTCAATGAATCGATCTCATATTGCCATTATCGGAGCGCCCCTCGATCTGGGTGCGGGACGCCGCGGCGTCGACATGGGCCCATCGGCCGTGCGCGTGGCCAACATCAATAGGCGCATCGCGACCCTCGGTTATGAAGTCGAGGATCTGGGAAACGTGCCGGTGGAGCAGCCGGAGAGCCTGCCGGAGGGGCCACGGCATGCCAAGTACCTGCCGCAGATCGCGGCCACGTGCCAACGGCTGGCCATGATGGTGGAGCAGGCGGCCGAGGAAGACAAGGCGCCTTTAGTGCTGGGCGGCGACCACTCTATCGCCATCGGTTCGGTGGCTGGGATGGCGCGGCATTTCCGGAAAAAAAAGAAGCGCATGGGGCTGCTCTGGGTCGATGCACACGCGGACATGAACACACCGCAGACGTCGCCCTCCGGTAACGTGCATGGCATGCCGCTCGCTTGCTGCATTGGACTGGGGCCGGAGGAACTCACGAAACTGCTGGGCTTTTCGCCCAAGGTGCATCCACGCAATGTGGCTCTGGTCGGACTGCGCGACGTTGACATCTTGGAGCGGCCCCACGTGCGTGGAAGCGGCGTGAGGGCTTTCACTATGCGCGATATCGACGAGCGCGGACTGCGCGCGGTCATGGAGCAGGCGCTCGGCATCGTGACCAACGGGACAGCCGGTTTTCACGCATCGCTGGATATGGATTACGTCGACCCGCAGTATGCGCCGGGTGTGGGTACGCCGGTCCGCGGTGGCGCGACGTACCGGGAAGCGCATCTGGCAATGGAAATGATCTGCGATTCCGGGCAGATGTTTTCTATGGACGTAGTCGAGGTCAATCCGGTAATTGATGAAGTCAACCGGACGGCGGATCTGGCGGTCGAGTTGGTCATGTCGGCGCTGGGGAAGAAGATTCTGTGAAGACGCGCGTTGCGGTGATTTACGGAGGGCGAAGCGGCGAGCACGACATCTCTCTGCGCTCTTCGGAATCCATCATGCAGGCCATGGATCGCTCAAAGTACGAGATTTCCGAGTACTTCATCACCAGGGAAGGGAAGTGGCAGCCACGGCCGATACTGCCCGAGCCCGGCGCGCACCCCGACATCGACGTCGTTTTCCCCGTGCTGCACGGAACCTTTGGTGAGGACGGCACGGTGCAGGGACTGCTGGAGTTGGCCGACCTGCCCTACGTCGGCGCCGGCGTGCTGGCATCATCTCTCTCTATGGACAAGGAGCTGATGAAGCGTGTATGCCACGAGCGCGGGTTGCCGGTGGTGGAATACGTGACACGGCCTCGTGGGTCGTTGGACACGGCAGAAATCACATCACACCTCCCTTTTCCCGTGTTCGTCAAGCCGGCGAATCTGGGATCGTCGGTGGGAATCTCGAAAGCTCACAATCGCGCCGGGCTGGAGAAGGCGCTGGCACTCGCCTCGCAGTACGACCGGAAGATCATTGTGGAGCGCGGCATTATCGGACGCGAATTCGAATGTTCCGTGCTTGGGAATGAGCGGCCGGAGGCTTCGCTCGCCTGCGAGATTCTGCCCTCGCGCGATTTTTACGATTACGAGGACAAGTACCTTCTGGATCAGGCAAAATTCGAATTGCCCGCGAAAATTGACCCGGCGCAGATGGCAGAGCTGCGGCGTCTCGCCGTCGAATGCTACCGTGCCGTAGAGTGCGAAGGCATGGCGCGCGTAGACTTTCTCCTGGAAGCCGCCACCGGCCGGCTCTACATCAACGAAATCAATACTATTCCCGGATTCACATCCATCAGTATGTATCCCAAGATGTGGGAGCAGAGCGGCCTCGCATATCCCAAGCTGATCGACCGGTTGATTGAGCTCGCGCTCGAGCGCCATGCCGCAAAAAAGGCCACCAGGTTCACGCGCTAGAATGAAAACAATACATGGCGAGAGCCTCTGCTTCGAGCGCTTCCCGCGTCTGGCTGGATTGATGTCGCGTAGCATTCCTGTCTTATTTCTGCTGGCTTCGTTCGCATCCGCCCAGGATGATCTGGAGCACCAGGTCAAGCGGGTCACTGAAGCCTTTGCTCTGGTGCAACAAAACGCCGCCGACCCTGTTTCCGCCGAGCAGATCTTCTATCAAGGCGTGATTCCGGGCATGCTGCGGCGGCTCGACCCGCACTCGGTGTTTTTTGATCCCCAGCAGTTTGAACAACTCAAACAACTGGAAACTTCGACCCGCAAAGGTTTCGGGAGCATCGTCTCCGTCCTGCCGGGCAGGGTCGTCGTGTTGCAAACCCTGCCCGGTACTCCCTCCGCCCGGTCCGGGATGAGTCCCGGCGATGAGATTGTCGCCATCAACAACTACCGGCTGGACCGGCTGGATCTGGACCAGTTGATCGGACTGTTGCAGGAATCGCGCCAGCAGCCCGCCCATCTGGTGATCCGGCGGCCCGGCAGCAGCGGGCTGCTCGATTTCACTCTGACACCGGAGGAGATGCAGCAGCCCAGCGTGGAGCGCCTGTTCCTGGTGAAGCCCGGAATCGGATATCTGCGCGTGGCCAGCTTCGATGAACAAACCGGCGCTCAAATCAAGGAGGCAATTGAAAAACTGGGCGGCGGGAAATTGAAAGGCCTGGTTCTGGATCTGCGTAATAATCCGGGAGGCCTGTTGACGTCCGCACTGGAAACGGCGGGGCTGTTCCTCAAGCCAGGGTCGTCCATCCTCACTGTGCGCGGGCGCGCGGTGCCTGAAAAGGAGGAGAAGGTTCCGGCTGACGACAAACCCTACGATTTTCCATTGGCCGTGCTCATCAACGGCAAGAGCGCCAGCGCCTCAGAGATCGTGGCCGGCGCGTTGCAGGATCACGACCGCGCGGTCATCGTCGGCGAGCCGAGCTTCGGCAAGGGTCTCGTGCAAAGCGTGTTTCCCCTGGCCGATTCCACCGGGTTGGCGCTGACCACCGCGCTTTATTACACTCCGAGCGGCCGGTCCATCCAGAAGCCCTTCGATGCCACGCAATTTGCGCTCGGCGCCGTAGCCGCGCACCCCAATGAAAAATCGGACTTCCGAACCGACAAAGGACGCATCGTGCGCGGCGGTGGCGGCATCATGCCGGATGAGGTCGTCTACCCGGCTCCTGTCACTCCATTCCGGGAAGTGCTCGAGGCCAGCGGCTCATTCACCTCGTTTGCCACCGAATACACGCAAAAAAATAAGGTCACTGGCAGCTTCGACATCACTCCAGCGCTGTTGGATGATTTCCGCGTCTTTCTGGCCGAACGGCGCATCGAGCCCAGTCTCGCCGAGTGGTCGAGCGAGCTCGATTTCATTCGCAGCCGCCTCAAGACCGAGATCTTCAACCAGTCGCTGGGCGTGGAAAAGGGCGATGAGGTCGAGGCCCAGCGCGACCCGCAGATCCAGCGGGCCGTGGAACTGATCACCGCCAGGTAGCGGCGCCGGGCACACACGGCCAATTGTAAACTCTCGCTCTTGCCGATGTCATAATAAAACCCGGAGGTCCCCATGGCCACGTTGCTATCCACCGAGCAGGAGACGAATCCGTGGCTCGCGGCCGAAGCGCGCTTTGACGAGGCTGCGGTCCGGCTCAACCTCGATGATGGCATGTGCAAGGTGCTGCGGAGCCCGACCAAGGAAATCACCGTTCACATCCCGGTCCAGCTCGACGACGGCCGGCTGGAAGTATTCACCGGCTATCGTGTGCAGCACTCCATCGCGCGTGGCCCCGGGAAGGGCGGCATCCGTTTTGGGCCTGACGTGACGCTGGATGAAGTCCGCGCGTTGGCCTCCTGGATGACCTGGAAATGCGCCGTCGTCAACATCCCCTTCGGCGGCGCCAAGGGTGGGGTCATTTGCGATCCTCACTTGCTTTCCGACGGCGAGCTCGAGCGCGTCACGCGCCGCTATACCGCCGAGATCATCGAATTTCTCGGCCCGGAGCGCGACGTGCCCGCCCCCGATGTCAATACCAATGACCGCGTGATGGCATGGATCATGGATACCTATTCGATGCATGTCCGCCACACGACTACGGCCGTCGTCACAGGCAAGCCCATCGATCTGGGCGGTTCGCGCGGCCGAACCGAGGCTACCGGACGCGGGTGCATGATCGTCACCCTGAAAGCCCTCAGGAAGCTCGGCCTGGCGCCGGAAAACACGCGCGTGGTGATTCAGGGTTTCGGCAACGTGGGCGGCATGGCGGCTCAGCTCATGGCCCGCGCCGGCTTCAAGATCGTCTGCATCATCGAGTATGACGCAGCGATTTACAACCCCAACGGCCTGGACATCTCCGCCCTCATGGAGCACAGGAGGGAGACCGGATCGATTCGCGACTACCCGAACGGCGAAGAGGTAGACCGTCACGAAGCGCTGTTTCTGCCCTGCGACGTCCTGCTGCCTGCCGCCACCGAGAACGTAATTACCTCGGCAACCGCGCCTCGGCTCCGTTGCAAAATTCTCTGCGAGGGCGCCAACGGGCCCACTACGCCCCTCGCCGATCCCATTCTGCACGACAAGAAGATTTTCGTCATCCCCGATATTCTCGCCAACGCCGGTGGCGTAACCGTGTCCTATTTTGAGTGGGTGCAGGACCGCCAGGGCTTCTTCTGGAACGAGGAACTCATCAATAAGCGTCTCGAAGAGATCATGGTGGCGAGCTTCGATGCCGTGGTGAGCTATGCCGAAAAGCACGGGGTCAACAATCGCACCGCCGCTTATATGCTCGCTCTCGATCGCGTGGCGTTCGCCATCAAGCTGCGGGGAATTTATGCATAGTCAGTTCTTAGATGGCTTCTGACGCTGCCACGCCGCTGATGCGGCA
>JASHOO010000485.1 GCA_030041035.1 Bryobacteraceae bacterium
GTGGCCGGTCACGAGGCCCAGTACAAACCAGCCTAGTATGAGCGCACCCACTGCGAAGATCGTGTCGCCGATCATCCGCATCCAGCGCAGGTCGTTCATGTGTCCGCTATGGAGAAATTCCGCCGAGCGCGCGTACCAGGTGCCGTACTCCACCGACGCCCAGGTCTGCATCAGCCCGATGGGCAGCATGCTCAGCAGCACCATCAGCGCTAGGCCGATGTTGATCAACCAAAACGCCAGCGAAAGCGGCGCGTTCTTCCATGCCTTCCCCGGCCGTAGCGCGCGCAGGCAGAACAGCATCAGGCCGAGACCCAGCATCCCGTACACGCCGAACAGGGCCGTGTGTCCATGCACCGGCGTGGTGTTCAGACCCTGCATGTAATAGAGCGCAATCGGCGGATTGATCAGGAAGCCGAACAGTCCCGCGCCCACGAAATTCCAGAACGCCACGGCCACGAAGAAGTAGATCGGCCACTTGTACGCCGCCACCCAAACATGCTGCTGCCGCGAGCGCGCCAGCCGGATGTTCTCCCACGCTTCGAATCCGATCAGCACCAGCGGCACCACCTCCAGAGCGCTGAACACCGCACCCAGGCCCAGCACGATATTCGGCGTGCCCGCGAAGTACAAATGATGAAATGTTCCGATGATGCCGCCCGAGAGGAACACGACCGTCGAGAACAATGTCGCGTGCGTGGCCGTGGGCACCGAGAGCAGCTTCAACCGCGTCAGCAGGAACGCAATCACGACCGTGGCGAAGACTTCGAAGAACCCTTCCACCCAAAGGTGCACCACCCACCAGCGCCAATACTCTGCCGTGACCAGGTTGCTGCGCTCGCCGTACATCAAGCCGGCGGCGTAGAACAGCGGAATCGCGACACTCGACACTACAAACATCAGCAGCAGCGAATAGTTCTGGTCGCGCCTGTCCAGCGCCGGCTTCAACGCGCGCCACATCAGCCACAGCCAGAAAACCAATCCGATGAACAGCAGAATCTGCCAGAACCGGCCGAGATCCACGTATTCGTAACCTTGCGTGCCGAACCAGAACCAGAGGTTGCCCAGCTTGTGCTCGATGCTCATCCACTCGCCGGCAAGGGAACCGACCACCACCAGAACCAGCGCCACGAACAGCAGATTCACACCGAGCTTTTGGCCCTTCGGCTCCGCACCGCTCACGGCCGGAGCCACGTACAGCCCCGTCGCCAGCCACGAAGTCGCAATCCAAAACAATCCGAGTTGCAGATGCCAGGTCCGCGTCACGCTGTATGGCAGCCAACGATCGAGCGGAATCCCATAGAAGCCCGATCCCTCCACCCCGTAGTGCGCCGTGATTGCCCCCAGCGCCACCTGCACCACCCACAGCGCCGCCACCACGAAGAAGAATTTCACGGTCGCGCGCTGCGAAGGCGTCGGCTTGAGACCGAGCAGCGGATCGCTCTCCGGAAGCAGTTCCTCCTCCACTGTGCGCGGCTGCGCGGCGAAATACCAGACCATGCCGCCCACACCTGCCAGCAGCAGAATGAAGCTGACTACGCTCCAGACAATCGCTCCGCCGGTCGGCTCATTCCCGATCAAGGGCTCGTGCGGCCAGTTCTGCGTGTAGGTCACGTTGGTTCCGGGACGATTCGTGGACGCCGCCCATGCCGTCCACCAGAAGAATGCGCTCATCTCGCGCAGCTTGACGGGATCGCTCAGCGCGTCCGGCGGAATCGCGTACTCGCTCTGTCCGTGGCTGAACACGCTCGAGTAGTAACGATACAGATCGTCAAACGCTTCGGTGCGAATTGGATCGACGGTGATGCGGCCGCTTGCCGCATCGTAAGTGTTGGTCCGCAAAAGAATCCGCAGCCGGGCCTGGAGCGCCGCCTGCTGCTCCGGCCCGAGAGTGGCATAGTTCACCGCCCCGTCCTTCTCCGCCCAGCGGTCAAGAATGAACGTGCACTCGCGGTGCAGCCAGTCCGCGCTCCAGTCAGGAGCGACATAGGAGCCGTGTCCCCAGACCGTTCCCACCTCCTGGCCGCCGATGGATTGCCATGCGCCCTGGCCGTTCTGAATGGTTACGCCGTCAAACAGGACGCGTCCATCCGAGGTCGCCACCTGCGACGGAATGGGCGGCGCGTTGTCGATGACTTTCACTCCCACACCGCCCAAAACAGCAAACGAAACAGCCAATACCACTCCCAGAGCAATCCATAGCTTCCTGTAGGTCATGGACAGAACCTTCCTTGTCTGAAATGTCTACGCTGCTTGCCTGCGCCTGGAAAATGTTGCGATCAAATTCACCGCGAAAATCGTCACCGCCGTCATTTCCGTGATCGCCGATACCGGCAGCCACGTCCATGCCGACCGCAGGAATGCCTGATACGCCAGAATCTCGGAGCCGACGCGGAGGAAACATCCCGCAGTCAGCAGAAACATCGCCGCGAACATGAGCTTTGTGCTGAACAGGAGCCGCATACCCGCAAATGCGGGCAGTAGGCGCTGCCCTATGCCGAACACCATCATGGCCAGAAATCCGACCGTCAGCGCATGGCGCGAGGCTCCCCAAATCCCCTGGGAATCTGGCGCCACGGCCGCCCAGACCCCCAGCGCCGCTGCAATCACCGCCCAGGCGTAAGCCGACCGGATAAAAACCGGAAAGCTCGTATGTACACCCTTCACTTTCGCCGGGCGCTCCGGCTGCTCGAAAAGCCGAAGCGCGTAGATGGCCGCCATGATTGCGCCGGCAAGCAACCATACAGCCGCCGTTATCCACCCTGCCAGGGCTGCAATGACCCCTGCGGTGTTCACCGCCACGGCGCCCAGCAGAACCCGATCGCGCACCGGCCGCAGTCCCAGAAACACCGGCAGCCATTTCGCGCTGAATCCCCAGACAAACGGAACCAGAAATCCCCAGGTCTCCAGCACCAGAAATCGCTGATCAAATGCAGCCGGAAACTCGGGCGAGGCCCCACGAAATGCAAGAAAGAATGCCGCGCCCAGGTTGACCACCAGCGTGAGCATCAGTCCCACCGATCCCGCGATCACCACAAAGACCCACGCGTCCAGCGTCTTCTTCCTCGAGTCTGCCGGCCGGTGACCGCTAACCGACCGGAAGAAGATGAGAAAGGCTGTCAATTCGAGCACAGCCGATACCGGCAACCAGATGCGCCACTGCCACTCATACACGCCGGTAAGCCATCGCATCGCCACGCCCGCGGTCCAAAACACCCAGGAAGTCCATGCCGCCGAGAGAGCGAACCAGTTCAGCCGGCGCAGCTTGGGAATCGAGTAAAAGCCGATGCCCAGAATGAAGGTGCCGATCCAACCGAAGATCTGCGCATGGCCGTGCGCTTGCACCCAGGCGGCCGAGACCGAACCCGGCGCGCGCCGGCTGCTGATCGCCAGCAGATTCCACACGCCCAGAAACGTCCCGGGGAAGACCATGAAGACCAGTCCGGTGGTGATGAACACCATGAGCAGCCGCGAGAGCCTGGTTTCCCGCGCTGCCGTGATGTCGAAGGTCTCCATGGGCGTCAGCCGCCGGCCTTGCTGCGTCTCGATCCGCGTCAATAGCTCGGACATGGCACGCCTCAGCGCCCGCGTTCCATCTCGACCGCGCGCGGAAACAGGATATTGTTTTCCAGGTGGATGTGGGTGTGCAGGTCCGCTTCGAAATCCGCCAGCGCCTTGTACAGCGTCTGGTAGCTGACGCAGGCCTCGGGCGGCGGCGTGTAGGCGTTGCTGGCCTGCCGCATCTCGCGCAACGCGTTTCCCGCGTCATCGTGCTCGTGCATCATCATGGCTACCGGGTTGCGCACGCTTCCAAATGGTGGCGGCACGGCGGGCACTTTCTCGATTACGGCTTCTTCGAGCCGCACGATGTAGGGAAACAGTACCATTTCCTCCTTCATCATGTGGGTCGCCAGCTCGTGCGCCAGGGCGCCGCAAGTTGCCCGTAAACTCACGAGTTCCGGATGGCTCTGGCCGTGGACCGAGCAAACCTTATCGAATAGCGGCTTCAGGCGAGCCGTCTCCTCGCGCACGTACCTGTGATGGGTGTTCTTGATGTACTCGATGAGCTCGGAGAGGGGCTCGTTCTGCCAGTCCGTGTCGGGACGGGCCGCCCGGGCCGTGAGATCGGCAACTTCCAGTGAGTCCACCACTTCATCCAGCGGGACATGCGCTGCCTGGCAGGCCTGTTCGAGCGTCCGGCTGCCGCCGCAGCAATAATCGATGCCCAGCTTTTCAAAAACCCGCGTGGCAGCGGGCATTTTGACGGCCAGTTCCCGTACCGTCTTCTCGGTCATCCCGTTCATCGTGTTCACCTCGATGTTCCGAGATTAAGCCGGGCGGGGCGGAAGCGCCTATGACTTAAGTCACGGCGGCAGGCAATTTTCCCGCACACGGTAAGTTATTCAGCGGATTGGATTTCTGCTTCTAGTGCGGCCAAGTCACGCAGCAGCACCGTGCGGCCCTCAATCTTGAGGATGCCTTCGGCTTGCAGCCGCGACAGGTTGCGCGAAACCAGCTCGCGCACCGTGCCGATCTGAGCCGCCAGTTCCTGGTTGTTCGCGGGCAACAGGATTTCGACACCTTCCGCGCTTGGTTTGCCGTCCCGGGCGAGGCGCAGCAGCAGTGCAGCCAGGCGGTGCCGCACGGTGGTGAAGGAAAGTTCTTCGATGATCCCGACCAGGCGCCGCAGTCGGGCACCTACCACGCGAAGGACTTTGAGCGCCACCTGAGGCTGCGCCAGGCACAGCTCGTGAAAGTCCTGCTTGCGGATCAGGAGCAGCATCGCCTGATCGACCGCGGCGCACGACGCGGGATAGTTGCCTCCGTCGAACACCGGGACTTCGGCGATGGAACCGCCGGGACCGTCGATGCTGAGCACCTGCTCGCGCCCGCTCGAAGAACTTTTAAAGATGCGAACGTGCCCCCGCTCGACGACGTAAAGCCCGGAGCACGGCTCGCCCTCGCCGAAGATCAGCTCTCCCGGCGAGCAGCGTCGCGTGACCGCACGCTCGACCAGGAAATCCAGCTCGGAATCGGTCAACCCCGCAAAAATCGGAACCTTCGCCAAGACGCCGCGACGCTCTGCCTGAGCTTGCGCCACGTGCTCATTGTATCGAGCCTCCCGAAGAACGGTCAGTCGTAGCGCAAAGCGGCCATCGGGTCGACGCGCGTGGCGCGCCGCGCCGGAACCAAAGCCGCAAACAGGGCAACCGCTAGAAGCGCCACAGCGACTGAGCCGATCGTGGCGGCATCTGTGGTTCGAACGCCGTAGAGGAGGCCGGACAGCAGACGTCCCGCAGCGAGCGAGGCGGCGAGGCCACACGCGAGGCCGGCGGCCACCGGAGCCATAGCCTGAATCAAGACCATGCGGAGGATTTCTACAGTGCGCGCGCCGAGGGCCATGCGGATCCCGATTTCGTTGGTGCGCATGACCACGGAATAGGAAACGACGCCATAGATCCCGAGGCTGGCCAGAGCCAGCGCGGCAACGCCAAACAGGAGCACCAGGTTCATCTGGAAGCGGCGCTCGGCCACCGATTCATCGACGATCTGCTGCATGGTTTCGAATCGCGGAATGGGCAGATCGGAATCCAGACGGTGGATCGCGTTGCGAACACTGGAGGAAATGGCCGCGGGGTCGACGGCGGTTTTCACTGCGAGCGACAGGCCGCGACGTTCGCCCTGCCAATAGGGCACGTAGACCGTCAGCGAAGGCGATTTGTCCAACCCGGCGCCCCTCACGTCACCGACGACGCCAGCGACTTCAACGAACGGGCCGTCGGGATCTCCGATCTTGAAGCGCTTGCCGAGGGGATTCTCCTCCGGCCAGAGGCGTTCGGCCGTCAGGGCCGATACTAACGCCAGCTTATGCTCGCCATCCGTTTCTTCGAAGGTTCTGCCCTGCCGCAGCGCGATGCCCATGGTGGCGAAATATTCGCTGTTAACGCGCCGGATGTCTGCCCCAGGCCGATCCATAAACGGCACGTTGGTCCCCTCAATGCTGATGAGATTGTTGTGCCCTTCGCCACCCAACGGAAGCATGTCGGAGACCCCGGCTGAGACCACGCCGGGCAGCACTCGCACCGAGTCCAATAGCGAATGAATGAAGCGCACGATGGTTGGGTCGGGATAGCGGTTGCTGGGCAGATTCAGATTCACCGTGACAACCTGCTGTGCCACGAATCCCCGATCCACATCGAGCAGATTTACGAAACTGTGCAGCAGGAGGCCGCCGGCCATGAGGCAGAGCGTGCTGAGTCCCACTTCCACTCCCACCAGAACCGCTCGCAGCCTGCCGGAACCGCGCAGGTCGGCCGCGCCGCGGGTGGCTGCTCTCATGGCATCCTGCGGATCGGTGTGCGACAACCGCCAAGCGGGCAGGATGCCGAACAGCAACCCGGCGAGGATGGAAATCGCGGCCGTGAACGCGAGGACGCGCATATCGAGGTGAACTTCATCCAGCCTGGGCAGATCCACCGGCGCCCGGGTGAGGATCGCGTGAAGCGCGCCATAGGCCAGCATCACGCCGGCCGCGCCGCCGATTCCCGCAAGGAGCAGGCTTTCGACCAGCGTTTGCCGCACCAGACGCCAGGTACCGGCGCCCATGGCGGAGCGGATAGCGAGTTCGCGCCTTCCGGATATGGCGCGCGCCAGCAGCAAATTCGCGATGTTGACCGTGCCGATCAGCAGCACCGCACCGACCGCACCGAGAACAAGTGCCAAGCCGGTGCGGGAGCGGCGAGTGATTTGATCGCGGAGCGGCACAAGCGCGGCGGAAAATTCCACCTTGGCCGGAGCCTGGCTGGCCAGCCGCGCCTGCACGGCGTTCAATTCCGCCAGCGCACGTTGCAGTGAAACACCGCGTCGCAGCCGCCCGATGCAGGCAAAGTTGAAGTCACCCAGGGGATCGAGTTCATCGGGATTCAAGGCGAAGGGCTTCCACAGCTCGGGGCGCTCAGCCGCGAGGGTCATGGCATAAAGCTGGCTCAGCTTCGGGAAGTGGAAATCGGATGAGAGGACGCCGATGACCTGGCAGGGACGGCCATCCAGGAGGATCTTGCGGCCGATGATGTGGGCGTCGGCGGCGAACCGGCGCTGCCAGAGCTCGTTGCTCAGCAGTACCACGTCATCGCGCCCGGGCTGGTCCTCTTCCTCGAGGAAGGTTCGGCCCAACTGTGTGCGGGCGTGAAGCATGGGAAAGAGGCTCGCGGAAACGCGCGCCGCCGGCAGTCGCTCCGGCTCGCCCGATCCGGTGAGATTCACACTCATGCCGCCGATCATGGCCAGCTGCTCGAAGGCCTTCACGCTTTTCCGCCACTCCAGGAAATGCATGGCATTCACGGGGAGCCTGGGCCCAAACTTGGCGAAACGTGGAACGACCTCGTGAATGGCCACGAGGCGGTTTTCGTCGCCATAGCCGAGAGGCCGGAGCAAAATTCCATCGAACACGCTGAAAATGGCCGTATTGGCGCCGATACCGAAGGCCAGCGTGGCGATGGCAATCAGACTGAAGCCCGGATTGCGGCGAACGGTGCGGAAGGCGTAGCGAAGGTCAGTGGTGAGGTGCATACACACTCCAAGCGCGTTGGGATACTTGCGAATACGATTAGACGCCGCGGGAAGTTCCCCGGATAGTCTACTGCGCCGCTGTACGCACATCCACGCGGGCGTTCTCGCGGGTTTGATCAGTGGGATTCAGGACAACCAGATCACCGGGGGCGAGGCCGGAGTCGATTTCGAGATCGGCGCCGTAATCATGGGCGATATGGATGCGGCGGAGGTGGACGACGTGGTCCGGGGTGACGACGGCGACGCGCGGGCCCTCGCGGCCGAGCAGCAGAGCGTCGCCGGGAACCAGCAGGCCGGAACGGTTGCCGGCGAACATAAATTTCACCTGCGAATACATCCCCGGCAGCAGCGTGCCTTTCGGGTTGGGCGTCTCCAGAATGGCCAGCATGGTGCGAGCGTTCTCGTCGACCGAGTTGGCGGTTCGCGTGACGGTGGCGGGAAACATCTGGCCAGGCAGCTCCTGGACGCGCAGCTCGGCGCGCAAGCCGTCATGAACCAGCGGCGCATAAGCCTGCGGCACGTTGACGAAGATGCGCATGGTCCGGATCTGGGCGATGCGGAAGATCTCGCGGTTGGGACCGCCGTTGCCGGAATTGACCAGCGTACCCGGGTCCATGGTCATATTCCGGTTGGTGACTACGCCGTCGAAAGGCGCCAAAACACTGGCGAAGGCTGTGAGATCTTCCAGGCGGTGAACGTTGGCGGTGTTGGCGTCGACTAATTTCTTGGTGGCATCCACGCTGGCAAGGGCGGCGTCTACATCGGCGTTTCGCGCTTCGAATGCCATTTGCTTCTCATCGGCATCCTGGCGGGAGTAAACGCCGCGGTCGGCCAGATGACTCCAGCGCTGCCACGTCACCTGGGCCAGCTTGAGATTGGCCCGCGCCTGCACCAGGTTGGCTTGGAATTGCACGAGCGAGGCCTGGGATTGCGCCAAGCCGGCGCGCGCCTGGCTCAACTGCTGATCGAGCTCGGGGGTGTCGATTTCCGCCAGAAGCTGGCCCTGGCGCACGTGGTCCCCGATGTCGACCAGGCGCCGGCGCAAGTAGCCGTCAGCGCGGGCATAAATCGGGGTCTCGATCTCGGCTTGCAAATCGCCGGGCAGTTCCAGCTCCGTTTTTGCGGGAGACTGGCGCGCCGGAGCCACGCTGACGACGGGCAGCTTCTCCTCGGCCGCTTCAGAGGCCGCGGCCAGCGCTTTCTCACGCGCCAGGCGAGGCCGCAGACCGAATGCTATAGCTCCGATGACCACTACCGCGAGAACGAGGAACAAGCTCAGCAGCGCGCCACGGCTGGCGCGGCGCGGCGGCTCCGTGCGGCGTTCCTGCCTCTCTGAAACGATGGGTTCCCGGATGGCCAATTCACTCCTTAGAAGTCCGAATCTACGTCGAGCTTGTCATAGCCGTGCGGCGGCTTGCGCCGCAGTACGCTATACACCACCGGGACGAAGAACAACGTCGCAAACGTAGCCATCAGCAATCCACCGATAACGGCGCGCCCCAGCGGCGCATTCTGCTCTCCGCCCTCGCCAATTCCAAGCGCCATGGGGACCATACCCACGATCATCGCCAAAGCCGTCATGATGACGGGACGGAGCCGCGTGAATCCGGCTTCGAGCGCGGCCGTGCGCGCGTCTTCACCCGCGTGGCGCAAGTCGTTGGCGAAGTTCACCAACAGAATGCTGTTGGCGGTGGCAACCCCAATACTCATGATAGCGCCCATGAGTGAAGGAACGCTGACAGTGGTCTGGGTGAGGAACAGCATCAGCAGAATGCCGGAGAGAGCCCCCGGCAGCGCCATAAGGATGATGAACGGGTCGAGCCAGGACTGGAAATTGACGACCATCACGAAATAGACCAGCAGGATGGCAAACAGCAGGCCGACGCCGAGGCCGACAAACGACGCTCGCATGGTCTCGGCCTGGCCGCGCATTTCGAAGAAACTGCCGCGGGCAAGCTTCGGGCGAAACTCATCGAGCACGCGATCCACCTGAGAGGCCACGCTCCCCAGATCGCGATCCTGCACGTTGCCGTAGACGTCGTAAACGGGCTGGACATTGTAATGGTCGACCACCGAAGCCGTGGTTCCGCGATCGAGTTGCGCCAGGTTGCTCAACAACTGAGTCGAGCCGCTGCCCCCGGTGTGCACGGGAGTGGAAAGCAGCGCCTCGGTTGAATCCACGCGGTATTCCGGTGTCTGCACGGCAACGGGGTAGTCGATCTGATTGGTCGGATTGATCCAATAATTGGGCGATAGTTGAACACTGGAGCTGAGCGAAACCAGCAGGCTGTTGGCCACGCTGAGCTGAGTCAGCCCGAGCTGCTCGGCGCGCGTGCGATCGACGTGGAGCCGCAGCTCGGGGACATTGAGAACCTGGTGCACGTGCACGTCGACCGCGCCGGGGATGAGCGACAGCCGGCGCTCGATCTGACGGGCGATCTGATAATTGGCGGGTGCATTGGTCAACGGTCCCACGACCTGTACGTCGATGGGAGCGGGCAGGCCGAAATTCAGGGTCTGGCCGACGATGTCCGCAGGCTGAAAGAAGACGGTCAACTCGGGATATTGAGCTTTCAGACGGCGGCGCAGCTCATGAATATAGCCGGCGGTGGGTGCATGTTGCTCGGGATTCAAGGAGACGAGAATTTCGCCATCGAAATCGCCGATGACGCCGGCGTCGCTGAACGCTACGTTGAGACCGCTGTAAGGCAAGCCGATATCGTCGAGGATGTCGGACAGCTCATCCGGCGGAATGACCTGGCGGATGGTATTCTCGACGCGGGCAAAATACTGTTCGGTCTCTTCAACGCGTGTCCCGGCGGGCGCGCGCACATGCACCCGGAGCTGGCCGGCATCCACCTGCGGGAAGAAATCGGTGCCGATGAACGGATAAAGAGAGGCGCAGGCGGCGGTGATCAGAAAGAAGCACAGGGCCACGAGCTTGCGGTAGTGCAGCGCCGTGTCGAGCAGGCGCCGGTAACGGTCGCGCATGCGCTCGAAACCGTGATGGAAGGCCTGATGGATCTGCCGGAAAAAGCCGGGGGCTGGCTGCTCCGCTTCCGGAACGCGGTAGCGGCTGACCTCGGCACGCACCAGGTACTTGACCATGGTGGGAACCAGAGTCCTCGAAAGGACATAAGAAGCCATCATGGCCAGGGCGACCGCCATGGCCAGCGGCGTAAACAGATATTTTGCGGCTCCGGTGAGAAAAACCACGGGCACGAAGACGATGCAGATGCAGAGCGTCGAAACGAAGGCCGGAACGGCGATCTGCTGCGCGCCATCGAGGATGGCGCGAACGATCGGTTTTCCCTGCCCCAGGTTGCGGTGAATGTTTTCGATTTCGACCGTGGCGTCATCCACCAGAATGCCCACGGCGAGCGCGAGACCGCCGAGCGTCATCACGTTCACGGTTTCGTTGAGCAGATGCAGGATGGCGAGCGAGGTCAGGATGGAGAGCGGGATAGAGATACAGACGATCAATGTGCTGCGCCAGCTCCCGAGAAAAAGAAGAATCATGAGCGCGGTGAGCAGCGCGGCGATCACGGCTTCTTTGAGGACGCCGTTGATGGCGGCCCGCACGAACACGGATTGATCGAACAGCAGCTTCATATTGAGCGCCCGCGGCAAAGTGGAACGGACGCGCGGAAGGATTTCCTTCAACTGACGTGCGATGTCCAGCGTGGAAGCGCCGCCGTTTTTGAGAACGGTGAGCAGAGCGCCGCGCGCGCCGTTGTGGCGCACGATGTTGGTCTGCACGGCGTAACCGTCGCGCACATGAGCCACGTCGCGAATGTAGACGGTCGAGCCGTTCGACTGCTTCAGAGGCAGATTATTGAATGCTTCGACGACATCGGGCATGCCGTTCAGGCGGACGTTGTATTCGCGTGTGCCGATCTTGGCCGTGCCGGAAGGCAAAATGATGTTTTGGGCACTGATCGCCTGGGCCACATCCTCCGCCGAGAGCCCCTGCGCGTAGAGGGCATGCGGATCGATATCGACCATGATTTGCCGCGGACGGCCGCCGAAGGGCAGGGGCAGGCTCGCGCCCTGCACGTTGGCCAATTGAGTGCGGATGATGTTGTACCCATAGTCGTAAATGGCCTGCTCGCTCAGAGTGTCGCTCGAGAGGCTGAGTTGCAGGATGGGTACGCTCGACGCGTTATAGCGCAGGATGGAAGGCGGAAAAATGCCCAGCGGCAGCGAGTGCAGCACAGACTGCGAGCTGGCGGCAAGCTGCGCCACGGCCGCCTCGATTTTGGCGTTGGGATGGAAAAAAACCTTGATGATGGAGAGTCCCGGCAGCGACTGCGACTCCATGTGCTCAATGTCATTCACCGAGGTGGTGAAGGCGCGCTCGCAACGGATGGTGATGACTTCGGCCACCTCCTCAGGTGACAGGCCGCTGTACGTCCAGATCACGCTGGCCACCGGAATGTCGATATTGGGAAAGATATCGGTGGGCATGCGGAAGATGGCCAGCACGCCCAGAATCACGATCACCATGGACATGACGACAAAGGTGTACGGGCGCCTGAGCGCCAGCCGGACAATCCACATAGGGCGGGTTCTTTTTATGCTATCGCACTCAGTCAGTTGGGGCGGAAAGCGAACCGACGCGCGAACTCGTATGCTGACAGAGTGGCGGCTCGTACAGTCAACGTTGCGTTTCAACAAAGGCCCCAATCACGGCGTGGATGGTTGCGCCGGCTGCTCTGGATCGCGGTCGCGCTCGTGGTGGCGTTCTATGGCCTAATCACGCTGGCGCTGGCCGGGCTTCGAGGGATCAATCCGCTGTTCACCTCGGTGCAGGCACAACGCCACATCCAGGCATGGCTCCACAAGACGCCATATCACAAGCGGTACCGCTTCGTTCCGCTGGACCAGATCTCGCGCGACTTCCAACATGCCGTGATCGCCGCCGAAGACGCGCGCTTTTACCAGCATCACGGGTTCGACTGGGACCAGGTGGAGATCGCCCTGGACGAAAGCAGCAAGGGCGGACGCACGCGCGGCGCTTCCACCATCACCCAGCAACTGGTGAAAAACCTGTTTTTGACGACGAGCCGTTCGGCCGTTCGCAAGGGGATCGAATTCACACTGGTGCCGCTGGCCGAGCACATCCTGGGCAAGCGGCGCATCCTGGAGCTTTATTTGAATGTCATTGAGTGGGGGCCGGGAGTTTATGGCGCGGAGGCCGCGGCGCAATATTACTACGGCATCAGTGCTGCGCGCGTGAACCGGGACCAGGGAGCGCGGCTGGCGGCCATCCTGCCCGCACCGCTACGGCGCAAGCCGGCGCGCATGAACGACTACAGCGCCCTCATTCTGGAGCGGATGCAGCAGATGGGCTGGTAAACGGGACAGGCGATCAGAACGGGAAACGGTGCACAGGAACGGCGCTGGAGTTTTTTCCCGGCGGCGCGACGGTCTCGGAAACCGGAACCGGCTGCACGGTTCCGAAGTTCAGTTCGGTTTCCTGAAAATGCAACTGGCGATCGAGCACCATCTCGACGGTGCTCCCTTTGGTGAGCACGGCATCCGGACCGCGCGTGAGCAGCACGCCCATCAGCCCCGCGGCGGCTCCCGCGGCCGCGCCGACTCCCATTCCCAATTCCCAATGGCCGGCGGCTGCCCCGGCGACGGTTCCGATCTCAGTCCCGGCTTCCGTGGCGCCGGCCACCGTGCGGGCATCGCCGGCCTTGTTGCCTTCGCTTTTGACCTTGCCTTCGGTGCGGTCAAAACCTTCCGTAGGGTTGTCGTCGGCGGCGCCGATGCGGGCGCGAAAGTCGCGCGTCACGCCGTTGGGCAGGATCAGCGAGTCGAAGCGCAGAAACAGCTCACCGCGCCCCTTCACGCGCCCCGGCCGCTTCACTTCGGTGATCGTCCCGGCTACGAAGCTTCCCGGGGGAATGACAATGCGGCCCTTCGCCATGATGGGAAACGCCGTCTGGAGGTAGACGCGGTCGCCTTCCACCGAGTGTTTCGTGCTGAGACTGTTGAGCAGCGTCAGCGGAATCCGGGTGCCGGTGTCGATCAGATACTCGCCGGTCTTAACTTCCTCCGCTTTCGCCGGGCCTTGAACCGGTGACGCGGCCTCCTGAGCAGCGAGACTGCCCGCCGCCCACGCTACCGTTAGTAAACAGGCGAAAATCCGCATAAACAGCACCTTCTGACTATTTTAGCCCAATTGATGGAACCCCGCAGCGCGGCAAATGTTACGGAATTTGGACCCTATTGCAACGGTAATATGACGTTGGCTGGGCTGGTTTGGCTGCCGATGGCCACACGGATTTCCGGGTTGGTGGCCACCGGGTTGGGCAGTTTGAAGGTGACCTGGTAAAGTCCGGGCGGCGCGCCGATGCCGGCGTAGACGATACTGGATGCGGGCAACGCCGTGCCGTTCAACAGAATCTGAAAGCTGCCGAGGTCGGTCAGCTGCGCGGGCAGCGTGTTGACCATACCGCTCACCACGCTGGGCGTAGTAGCGCCGAAGCCCGTACCATATACCACCACGGTTTCGCCCGCCCGCGCCGGATGCGTCTTGGTGACCTCGCTGCCATCGGAGTGGGTGGCGGCAACCACGCCCGGCGCCGACTCAAATAGACCGGGACCAGCTGCTTCGACCGTGATCTGTGCCTGCGGGCCGGCAAGGCCGTCGCGCGCCACGAAAACGTTCATCACGCCGGGGCGCAGGTCCGCGGGAATGAGAAAGTTGATCTGCTGCGGGGAAACGTAATAGAGGCCGCAGGGCTCTCCCGCCACGAACACGTGTATGCCCGCCATCTCTACGGCGAGCATGGCGCCGGGGACGAAGCTGCCGGCGGCGCCGGTCGTGCCGTCCGACAGGTTGGTTCCGTAAATGGTTGCAATCGTATTGGGAGCCAACGCACTGGCGACGCTGCTGGCGGAGTTGACGATGTTGGCTGGGGAGTAAGTGGGCGCGGTGGGATCCGGCGACCCCTGGGCGCATAGCGGGAGTCCCAACGCCAGCGCCGCAAACAGCGAGTATACGCGGTGCACGAGTCTGTGGCCTTCGCCAAAGGAGTGCCCGGTGCGAAAAGAAAATCTCTGCTGCGAACTTGGGGCCGCTACTGGATAGGAACGGTCACCTGCCCCTGCGTGGACGAGTTGGCCACCGTGACCGTAACTTGCTGATCGCCCGCCGGCAGTTTCGGCACGACCAACACTACCACATAGAGTCCCGGCGCGTTGTTCTGGCGCGTCGGATCGGGCGCCAGGCCGACGTAGAGAATGTCATCACTCGGAATCTTCACGCCGCCGATGGTGACGCTGAACGGATTCACCACCGGGTCGAGGCTCAAGGCGAACTGGCCGGGAGCGAGCGGGTCTACCGTCTGCCCAAAACCGGTGCCGAAAAGCTCGATCAGATCGCCCGGCGAGGCACTGACGCCCGTGGCGACGACCGAAGTGTCCGCCAGATCAGCATTCTTGGTGGCGTCGAACGCCGCTGCGTTGCCCGCCCCCGTTTGGCTGAATGTAAACAGAGTAGGCGCCACAGGCGCAGCCGAGGCCGTATACACAGGCCCCATGATTTCGTTGGCCGCGCCCGGATTCAAAATCACCTGCACGTCAGCTCCCTCCGAGGCGGAGAAATTGGGGGCCTGTGCGTAAATCTGCAGATCGCTGACATAGTAAACCGGCGTCGGAGTACCGTTCACCAGGACCGAAACGCATCCCAGTTCGGTGGGCCAGTCGCCGTTCTCCAGGTCGGTGATGGTTGCAGAATAGCCCGGTGCGCCGGCGGCGAAGAAGCCAGAACCCTTGATCGTAAACAGGCCGTTCGCAGCGATCGTCGGGCGGAATGCCGCTGCATCCTCTACCGCTCCGATTGAATCGAAGGCGGGAGGACCGGTGAGGCTACACGGCGACGCGCTGACCTGTTGGCCGGAAATCTGGTAAACGTGATCGCCCAATGGAGTGCCGTCGCCGTTCGCCGCCACTGCGGCTACAAAAAAGACAACCGGCCCCACTTCGCTGCCGCCCGGCGGATTCCAAATGATGGTGAACGTCCGCGTGCCCGGCGTGAGCGGCTGTGCCGCAGCAGCCAGATTGGTC
This sequence comes from Bryobacteraceae bacterium, assembly GCA_030041035.1. Taxonomy (GTDB): domain Bacteria; phylum Acidobacteriota; class Terriglobia; order Bryobacterales; family Bryobacteraceae; genus QHXW01. The sequence continues at coordinate 15,646 of JASHOO010000485.1, forward strand.
ACATATTCCACACCACCTCCGCATGGACCCGGCAGCCCATTCGTACACAGCACCTGCGTCTGGTTGGGGGTGGGGACGAAAGTCCCGCCGGATTGGGTATGGTCACTGGCCAGCCGGGCAGTGAGCTGAAATGCGAACAGGCGCTCCTGCGTATCGGTAATCTGTACGGAGATGTTCTGCTGCACTCCCGGACTGAAATTGGTCACTGAGAGAGTAATACGTCCGGCCGCGTTGGGCGGCGGGCCCCCGGTGTGGCACGAGGCGCAAGTCGCGCCGTTGTGGTCCGTGGGAACTCCATCCGGAACACCAGCATAGCCGACCGGGGTTCCATCGACATTCGCACGGAGCAGAACCGGGGCGACCGAGCAAGCAAGAAACAGCACCAGTGTTCGCATAGGCTGTTCTCAGAGCAATTATAAGCCCGGATTTCGGAACTCTACCGCTTTCTCTGGATAACGAATAGATGCGAACTCAGCGCAGCGCCCGGCCGCTAACCGTGCTTCCTCCCATGCGTGGCAACCGCTCTCTCTGCTCCCGGCGCCGATGCCATCAACCCCAGCGCCTTGCGCGTGATCGTCGTCAAGGGAACTCCGGCGAGCCGGTTGATGCGGCGCCAGTGAAAGCCCAGGGGCACGGCCGGCACTGCACCCTCGAGCACCGTAATGGTGTAGTGGTGATGCGTAATGCTGTGGCGGAATGACCCGATGACCCGGCTCGACCGGCAGCCCGGCAGGTCACCGGGTGCGGGCAGCTCCCAAAACCCGGCCATCAGCGTCTCGGCGGCGGAACGGCGGCGCAAAAGCACGCTTCCGTTTCGCACTGCGATCATCACCTGCACATGAATGCGATCGGCAACCCGCTTGCCTCCTTTGACGGGCAGTTCGTGCTGACGTCCGGTCTGGTGCGCCTGACAGAATGTCTCGACCGGGCATACCGTGCATCGCGGCCCGCGCGGCAGACAGACGGTGGCGCCCAGCTCCATCATGGCCTGATTGAACAGTCCGGGGCGCCGGCCTTCCAGCCATCCGTCGGCGATCTGTTGGAACCGCGCGCGCGTCCGGGGAGATTGAATGTCCCCCGCGTCGTCCTGTACGCGTGAAATCACGCGCAAGACATTGCCGTCCACCACCGCATGGGGCGCGCCGAAGGCGATGCTCGCCACGGCGGCGGCCGTGTAGGGGCCCACGCCCGGCAGTTCGCGGATCCTATCGTAATCGCGCGGAAACGCGCCCGCCGCTACAACGGCCCGCGCCGCACGTTGCAGATTGCGCGCCCGCGCGTAGTAGCCCAGCCCGCTCCACAGCGTCAGCACATCCGCCTCGCGCGCCTCCGCCAGCGCGCGGGCATCCGGAAAGCGGTCCAGGAATCGCAGGTAATACGGGATCACCGTTTGCGCGCGCGTCTGTTGCAACATCACTTCCGAGACCAGAATGCGGTAGGGATCCTCGGTGGAGCGCCACGGTAAATCCCGCCGCTCCCGCTCATACCAGGCTTCGAGGTGCGCGGCAAAATCTGTGCCTGTGCCCGATGCCTTTTGCCGGTTGCTTTTGGTTTTCCGAATGGCCGCCCTACTCCAGCACCTGGACGAATTCGGCAATCACGCGGGCTTCACCTTCTTTCAGCTCGAATCCTTCGAACTCGGGGTTGAGCGGCTCGAGCCGCACCGAGGCATGCTCCCACTCCTCTTCGCCGGACTGCACCTTCCGGCTGGTGTACTTCTTGATGGTGTAGCGGGCGCTGGTTTCGGTAGTGCCGTAGCGCTCCACCAGCACCAGCTTGCCCTGGCGCGATCCCACCACGCCCGCGCGGAAGATGCACAAACTGCCGTCGGGAATGCGCGGTTCCATGGAGCGGCCCACCACGCGCGCGACAAACATTTCCGGCGTAAGCCGCAGTTTCGGCGGGGCTTTCACCCAGCCCTCGGCTTCTACTTCGTGGTCTTCGCCGAACTTCGTGGCGGCCGCCCGCAGCGAGTAAAGCGGCAGGTGAGTGACGAACGGCTCGACCTCAACCTCCACGTGTTCTTCGTAGAGGCGCTCCAGCGTGCGCTCGAAACCATCGACGGTGACCGACATCCGCTCGCTCAACCGCAATACATTAGAGAGCGAATCCTCGAGATGCCGCAGAAACTCGTCGCCGCCCAACTCGCGAATCTTGGCTTTGAAATCCCCTTCGAGCGCCTGGAGGTACTCGGCTTCCTCGGGATCCTCGATTTCCTTCGAGCGCTCCCGGAACTTCGCATCGACCTGGCCGGTCTCGGAATCCCGCAACAGAACGCCAATGTTCCGTGGCGGATGCCCGGGCAGGGCGAGTTCCACCAGCAGGTATTCTCCCGGATGCTGGAATTGTGGCCTGCGTCCGGTGGCGATGGATACGACGGAAGGCATCTCAGGCCATCTTATTTCTTTTCGGCCGCCTTCGCCGTTTTATGAGCCGCCGCCTGCGCCCGGCGCTCCTTGCGGGTAATATCCCTTGCGTGCCCGCACCTTCACGTTGGCCAGATTCACCGACACACGGATGTTCCTGTATGGCTTGTCATCCGTCACGGGATCGGTCGAGGGGATGTACCGCAAAATGTATTGCGTCGTCACTTCCCCCGCGATGTGCGCCACCGACTTGAAAATGCCGCTCGACACCTCGCCTGCGTATCCGCCCGTGCCCGGCTGAATGGCGTAATTGCCTTCATCGCGAGGTATCGAAAGGTAACCCGAGACATCGGAGTACAATCCATTGAGCGGATATTCCACACGTCCCCCGGTCGCTTCGGCCAGACGGATCAGATTCTGGTCACCCTCGGTGGTGAAACCGTAGGAAACCGAGCTCATCCCGTAGATCGTCACCAGATTCCGCTGGGCGATCTCCAGCACCTCATCCAGGCTCTTCTTGCTGGCGGTGTCGTGGCCGTCTCCGATAATGATCAGCACGCGCCGCGGATCGTAGGGCTCGCCGTTGATGACGTGGCGCTTCTGGCAGGCCAGGTAAATCGCATCATACAGCGCCGCACCACCACCTGGCTTCACCTTCTGCAGTTTCTCGACAATGGGTTCCGGATCGGTGGTCGTATCCACGGCCAACTCCGCCTCATTGGCGTAGGTGATCAGATAGCCGCTGAACTTCGGGTCATTCGGCAGCATGTTCAGCGCCATCTCGATGGCCGCATCCTGAAAGTTCTTCCAGTGGATGCGCATCGAGTTGCTCAAATCGATCAGAAAGCCCACCACCACCGGTTGGCTCCGCTCCCGGCTGAAGTACTCGATTTTTTGCTCTTTGCCCTCGTCGAAGATGCGGAAGTCGTTGAGGTCCAGGTTGGATACGAAACGGCCCTTGTCGTCGGTCACGGTCACCGGCACGATGACTTCGTTCACCTGAATCTGGATGGGCTTTTGCGGTTCCGGGGCGTTCCCCGGTTTCACCTCCGCCGGAGCCGCAGCCTTCGGCGCCTCCGCCGAAGCCACAGCCGCCGGTTTCTGCTCGGCGTTCTGTGAAAAACCCAGCGCAGCCAGCGCCAGCACGATCGGAAGGCGGCCCACCATAGGAATTACGCTTTCTTGCTATTCTAGCTCACGCCGCAAGAGGAGGGTTTGCCCCGGGCGCTCAGCGCTGGACCCGTCCCGACCCGCCGCCTTTCACCAGCGCCTGCACCTCATCCACGCTGAAGCGGTTGAAGTCGCCGGGAATGGAGTGCTTCAGGCAGGACGCCGCCACCGCGAACTCCAGCGCTTCCTGGCGGCTGCCCAGCGCCTGCAACCCGTAGATCAAGCCCCCGGCAAAGCAGTCGCCGCCGCCCACCCGGTCCACGATGTTCGTGATGTCGTAATGCCGGCTGGTGAGAAATTCCTTGCCGTCGGCGAAGCACGCCGACCATCCGTTATGGGACGCGCTAAACGATTCGCGCAGCGTGATAGCAATCGCCTTCAGATTGCCGAACTCGCCTAGCACTTTCTCTGCCAGCCCGCGATATTGTTCCCGGTCCAGCTGGCCGGAATGCACATCCACATCCGCCTGGATGCCCAGCGCCATTTGCACATCTTCCTCGTTGGCGATGGCGATATCAACAAACGTCACAAGCTCGCGCATCACCTCCGCCGCCGTCTTGCCGTACTTCCACAGATTCTTCCGGTAATTCAGATCGCAGGAAACCGTCAGGCCTTTCTCCCGCGCTTTCCGCACTGCTTCGAGCGACAGCTCCGCGGCCGACGCGCTCAGCGCGGGCGTGATCCCGGTGATGTGAAACCAGCCGGCGCCCTCGAAGCTGCGGTCCCAGTCGATATCGCCGGGCTTGGCCAGCGCGATAGCGGCATAATCGCGGTCGTACACCACCTTCGAGGGGCGTTGATTGGCGCCGGTCTCGACATAGTAAACTCCCATGCGCCCTTTCCCGCGCACGATGCGCGACGCATCCACACC
>JASHOO010000486.1 GCA_030041035.1 Bryobacteraceae bacterium
AGCCCAGATCATAGTAAGACTAGTCTACGCGGCGGGTACGGCATTTCGTACTGGCAATCGTATTGGGCCGGACCGCTTACTCAAATTCCCGAAACCTATCCGTTTTTCGCCGAGGTCCAGGAAGTCACACCCAACAATATTACGCCTTCATTGCTGCTGTCTCGAAACGGTCTACCATTGGCGACAGCGCAGTACAATAGCGCTGGAGACTTGGTCATCCCGAGTTTTTCGTTGATCCATGGCGTAGCGCAAAATTGGAAGAACCAGCGGGTGGATCAGGGAAATCTTAACATTCAACGGGAGATCAAGCCGGGTATGCTTCTAGACGTCGGCTACTTGCATGTAGATGGACTCCACAACCCCGCCGGTTGGATCTACGGTGGAACTATAAACGTCAACCAGGCGCCTCCACAGCCGCTCGGCGCGAATTATAATCTGGCTCGGCCCCTATACAGCGAATATCCGCAGCTTGGCGACGTGCCAGTGAATTTTTCGACTGCCAGCAGTTACTACGATGCGGTGACAGCCAGCTTTACGGCGAAGATCACCAAGTACATTACTCTGTATAGTAATTATGCGCATGCGAGAAATTTTTCGAATGGCAACAATTTGGACCCGAGTGCCATCAACCAGTACTACGGGCCAACACCCCAGGACATCGCACACACTTTTAACGCTCAGGTAGTCTTTGATCTTCCATTTGGAAAAGACCGGGCATTCCTTTCGAACATGAACTCCGTGCTGGATACCATTCTCGGCGGGTGGCGGTATTCCGGGTTCATCCACATCGCGACCGGGACGCGCTTCGACGTGTACTCCGACGTAAGTCTGCTCAACAATGGACAGAGCAATCGGCCAAACCGCATCTGTAATGGCGCAATTGCCAATCCGACGCCGAATATGTGGTTTAACACAAACTGTTTCGTAAATGACCTCGTCCCCGACACCTATGGGAACGCAGGTATCGACCCGCTCTATGCTGATGGCATGCAGCAGCTCGATTCTTCCCTCTTCAAGAGCTTCAAGATCACTGAGCGCTTCAAGCTGGAGTTTCGAGTCGACATGTTCAACACGCTCAATCACCCGAATTTTGCCGCTCCTGACTCGACCGTGGGGGATGCGACCGAAGGCCAGGTCTTCTCCACATCGGTGGACCAGCGGCGTATGCAGTTCGGCCTCAGACTATTCTTCTGATATGAGGCGACCTAACGATGATGTGTGATTGATCCGGAGGCGATTCCGGATCCGGACCGATCACACCGTAATATCGGCCCATCCAATAGGGGAGTATGTAGTCGACGCCGGCGCCTTCGATAGTGCCGTAGCCGCCGCCGGCAAGTTGGAAGGGATCGCGCTGCCAGAGGAAATCTGTGGTGGGCCGGATAGGGACCGGTACGGGCTGGCAGGCTTTGGCGCCGCAGACCGGAACGAGCTGGGTGTCATCGATGTAAGGGTCGCGCCGTGGGCGTTGTAGCCACTGGCTGAGCAGGGTTTGCATTTCGGCGTCGCGCGCGGGATTGGCGCCATTCACGGCACGATCGATGATATCGAAGAAGGCGTTCTGGTGCGAGGCGGTGTAGTTGCGGACGATCTGGTAAGCGGAGTAGTCGCCGCTGCTATCGTCCAGACGAAGAAGATTGTAGAACGTCATGTAGTCCAAATTGAATTTGTAATACGAATCGTTGTTCAGAACGTCGATGGAGACAGCGGTATCCATGGGGAGCTCAATCAGCGGTCCGCTGATGGACAGCGAAGGGTTGATGTGGCTGGCGACGAGAAGCAGCATTTTCAATTGCTCGGGACGCAACAAGAAGCTGTTAGCGATGTCGTCGTTGGGTGACCAACCATGATGGGCAACGAAACCAACCAGGAGAGTGGCGAGATTGCTGATGGCGCCTTGCACGTTGGTATCGTTGACCAAGTCGAATGCCACGCCGAGGCCGAAGAAGGCTCCGACCACCTGGTCACGCGAGGTGTTATCGACCCAGATCCAGGGTGGCTGCTGGTGGATGGTGTTGCCGGCCTCCTGGCTCGCTATACCGGCGGCATAGGGCGAATTGGCAGCGACGATGCAGCGGGCGAGGCGATTATCGCCGGTGACGTCGACCAGGGATTGAAGGCCGGCCAACGCCGACTTCACATTGGCGAGCGCATCGGGCGATGCGGTGACTTTATAGCGGAAGGACTCGGCGGCGAGATAAGCGCCGGTCCAGAGGGCAGAGTCGCCACAGCGCGAATAGCCGACGATTTGGTCGCTGGTGGGAGAGGCGAAGACAGGGTCGAGAATCGTGCCGAACGGCATGTGCCGGGCGCGAATGTTTGCGGAAATGGCGAGAGCGTCAGCGTCGGACGCACGTGCGGGAAAAATGACGATCAGGATTGCGAGCAGATTCTTTGATAACAAATGTTTCACAAAATGTGTCCTTGGTAAAACTCGTAGTGTACCCAAGGCGGGGCTCATTTGTCGGGCGGAACGTTGAGGGCCGTGACCACATCCGGAAACACGGTTCCTACCAAACCTGGAATTTTCGTACAAGTGTCGACGAAATGTAGATGATCTCTTCACCGGATATTGATTCCCCGTGCAGAATCTGCGCTCGGACTCCGCATTGAATCTGTGAGACTTCAAACGTAGCGTCCAGATAGCACCTAGATACTCTTCAGTTTGTTGTGGCCGTCACAGAACGCCGTGCGCAATGGAACCCTTCCTGCTGTTGGCTACGCCATGCGACCTCCATTCAAAGTGTATCGTCAGCTACTGTTTGCCGGGCTGTTGTTTCCATCCCTGGCCCTGAGTGATCCGCTTGTGTTCACGTTTTCGGGCATCGGCTCGGGGACTCTTGGCGGGGAGGAATTCACCGACTCAACCTTCACGTTCACGTTCTTTTCCAGCACAGACGACCTCTCAACGCCAGCGCTTTATCCGCACGATATCACTACTCCCGAGGGGACGACAGCGAAGTTCACGATCGATGGTGTGGCCAGCGGCTATTTCGCGGGTGACCAGGCTGTCTTTGTGAATGAGTCTGAAGATGACGTCGGCATATGGGTTTACGCTCCGCCGGACTTTTTGACTCTCGGCAACTATGCATTTGCGACCTACAATCTGAAAACCAATATCGGGCCGATCGGGGGCACGGCCAGCGCTTTGTCCGAGATTCTTCCCGTATCAGTTGCCAACGGTCCTGGTACTGAGCCGCTATCGCTGACATCGGTCTTACAGAGCAGCCTTACCTTCCAGGCGGGAGCTGGATCCGCTGACGGCTCCGGAGGTTCTGGCGGTACCGGACCGGCAACCGTCCCAGAGCCTTCAAGCCTTCTCATGTTGGGTGGGGGTCTCGGCTGCCTTTTGGTCATGAAGGTGTGCCGGAAACCGGCGCGTTAGTGATTGCGCGTGGCAGCGAATTTATCGGACAACAAGCATTATTTTGGCCATGCGCCGGTAGTTTCCTGGCGTTGGTCTAGATCGCCATCCGGAAAGGCCACAACAACCCAAGGGACATCGCGCGATTTCAGCGTTGCCGTCCACAGAAGAGTTGCGGTACTGCCGGGCTCCAGCGCGATCGTTTTTTCAGAATCGCGCAGGTCCAGGTTGAATGTCCGAAGGGTGAACGTGTGACGTGCTGCGCCATTCGCGGTCACACGCACGGTGATTAAACCGGCGGCGCCAGCCTCGGAGGTCACGTGAAAATCTATGGCTCTGGCCGGACGCAAATCCAAGTGATACGTGCCGCCGGATAACAACGCGAGAGTCAAGTGCACGCTGCCCTGTAAGACGGTGTAGTGGCCCGGCGGAAGATGCGCCCGGAAGCGGCCGGTGGCGAAATCCGGCATCACCACGGTGGGGTCAGGCCCGGATTCTGGCCGGAACTCCACCGGTTCACGCGTGGCCGCGGGCGCGATACCCTCTACCAATGCCGGGCCAGCCACATCCTCCATCAGCCAGAACCAGCGCGCCACCGGGTGCACCCAGACTTCTTTGTAATTGAAACAGTTTTGAACCGGCCAGTAAGGCTCATCGTTATTGGCGCGCGTTTCGATGCCCACCGGCAGCGAACCCACGATGTCACCAGAGCGCTCCGAATATTGCGTCGGGAAGTCATAGCCTTCACCGTACATGGCGCTTTCGCTGAAAGGGTTGCGTCCCAATACCCACTCGACTTGTTTAGCAGCCAGATCGGCAGCCGCGGTGTCGCCACGCAGATGTGCCGCCGCGGCCAACGCCCTGGTCTGGGAAAGCAGCACACCGAAGTGGCCACGGCGCACGGTCCAGACGGGGAACATGCGGAGGAAGTAGTCACCGCCTAGCGAAACGGCATGCCGGATCTGGTCAAGGAAAATCTCACGCGTCATTTCGCCATTGCCGGCTTCGGGAATATGCAAGGCTTCACTTTCCCGATAAATTGAAGCCGGCAGCACGTTGTATGGCTCAGTGAAGCGCGCCGCGGCCTTGAGGTAAAACTCGGAGTGCAGCGCCGCAACAGCGTACCAGCGCATCCAATCGGGGTGATTGGGGAAGAGCTCGCACAGGCGCGTCATCGCCACCACGGGTGCCTGTTCGTTGCCCACGTGGGAAGCGTGATACAGTTCCTCCTGCCGCGGATTGGTGTAAAAAAAGCCGGCCAAGGGCGTCTTCCAATCCGGCATCTTCTGCTGTTGTGAGCCGATCACCACTTCGGCTAATTCGAACGCTTTGTCGGCGTAGCGTTGCTCCCCAGTGTCCTGGTAGAGATCGGTGGAGGCGATGATGCCAATGGCTGCCAACTCCATATCCGGGCCTGAGTCGGCGCCGGGCGCCACCGGCCGCCGGGCGGGTCCTTTGACGGCAAACTCCCAGTCCTCCTGCGCGGTCCGCAGACTGCGCTGCGCCATTTCCGGGTCACTTTCCTTGAGCACGCGGCACGCGCGCGCCTCTACCGCGGCCGAAAGGTAATTGACGCTGGGGCTGTTCTGCGCTTCGACTCGACGATCGTCGAAGTCACCCAAAATGTTGTCGGTGTAGGAATCGATGGCGATGAAGGTGGCGCGGTAGCCGTCGCCAAAACGCGTTTTCAGCACCCAATCCAGGCCCCACTTGGCCTCCTCGATCACCCGGCGGCATAGCACGGGATCTTCGCCACGCCCCTGCATGCGCTCGGCCAGCGCCAGCAGGCCGTACACGGCGTTGGAGGTGTTCACCGGCCCTTGGGAAAGGTCACCTGCATCGTGCCAACCGCCGTTCATCACGATCTGTTTGCCGTTGTGCGTAAGCAGCGCGTCCCGATGACAGACGCCGTGAACGCCTGGGATTTCGAAGCCGCAGCGCTCGACGTAGAGGAAGTTGAGGGCTTTCCAGATGCTGTCGCGCCAGGAGTCGTCGCCAATTTGAAAAGAGCGGGTGACACGATTGCCCGCCTCGACGACGTACGCGCCGGGTTCACGTACCTCCGAAAAATCCAGAACCTGGTATTCGCCGAGGCGCGTGTTCACGCGCTTCACCGTTTTGCGTAGCACTACCGTTCCGGTGTCCATGCGGATCAACTGGAACTCGCTGGAATCGAGGTCGCTCGCAATTGCCGTCTTAGTTGCTCCCGCGGGATAGCCGCTGTGGCTGAACGCGATCCGTCCCGGCGCGACATTCCAGCCTTCGTAGTGATCGGCGTCTACCCGCTCCAGTGTCAATTGATCCAGGTCGAACACCACATGATCGTCCGGCTGGGCCACGGTCTTCGGCACCCAGTAACTGAAATCGACAGCGGTCACTTTGTTACGTGACAGCGGGCCAATCTCCCAGACGACATGGTTCCAAGCGTGATTCTGAAGGATGAAGAAGTGATAACCTTCACGGCGCGACATATCCGGCAGTTTCTCCGCTCCCTCGTTATGCAGCGTCATGAAGAAGGAAATAGCGTCAATGCCGTCGATCTCCGCGTAGATCCAGACCGAAATGCGGTTGAAGCGCGTCCAATCTTCACCTGCCACACGGCGCGTGGCCTCGATTTGGCTCCAATAGGGCCTGGAACCATAACTACCGCCCGGACCCGCCGGTACCGTCGGCTCCGATGGTGGAATAGCGCGCAGGTGCAGCGCGTGCTCACCATGCCAGACACGCTCCGTAGTGAGCGACATATCGCCCTGGCCGTGGAACGTCCAAGTGGAGAGATCCTCCATGTCATCCAGCGTGCGCGATTCGAGCACTTTCTTTTTCAGCCAGCGAAAAGCCGCGCTATCTTCATACCGCGCCCGCATCGGCATGGCCGGCGGTTCCTCAGCCGGGAGCAACAGCGGCGCGAGCAGGGCGGTAAGAATGAATCTCGTGTGCATAATGAACCCTACACGTGATCAAGCTTCCGGTTTGCGCGATCCCGTTCCGTTATTGACACCAGCGATCACCGTTTCAGTATGAAGCCGGCATTCACCCAATCGGCCAGATCGAGCGGGCTTCTGCTCCCGACATCGGTAGCGACTACGTTGATGAGCCGGCTGTGCGGCGGGATGGAGACATCGAAACGCCAGGGAACCTGGCCAAGGCGCATGGTCGGGCTCGCGGATACCAGATTCCCGTCGATGTATACCTGGAACTGCACACTCGGATAGGTCGCTAGAAAACGTGCCTCCGGACGCTGAGCAAACGGATCATCATCTACACCTGCCTGCGCCACGAACCGCTCGTAGTTGGGTTTGACCTCGTACATCAAATCGGCGGGGGCGCGCATGCCCAGACCGCGATCATAACTAGAGTCGCGGATTTTCAAGGGTCCACCTGCGAATGCCCGGTTGATTTTGACCTCCCATCTCCACTCGGGCCTGGCCTGTGCTACCGGTTTCACTTGATCCAGATAAATGTCAGGTTCAGGGGGTACCGGACCAAGGCGAACGAAATAGCCGTCACTGAACAGGGTCACGCGATGGCCATTCTCGAACGCGGCGGCCCGCAACGTTGTGGTTTTCGCTATGGCCAGAGGATTGGTATAAAGCGGAGACTCAGGGCCCGGCTCTGTTCCATCCATCGTGTAGTGAATGCTGGCGGCTTCTTGATCGTGCGTGCCAAGGGTGATTTTGACAGTGTCCAGAAAGAGGTAGGGCCACGCTTTTGTCCCCCAGGGAGTGAGGCGGACTTTCTCGACAATCCAGTGATCGTTCCAAACTCCTGCCCTTCTGATTTCCTCGACCATATTGATGGTGGGAATGCCGGAACGCTCGACGTCGGCGACATCCTTCTCGGTACCGAGGTCCGGAGTGAAGCCGGTGTCGGGGTCATACCAGGTCTCGGCATCGGTGAGGTCGCGTGCCAGAATGCATTTCAAACCGGCCGAGGTCATGGGCGCGATTCCTTCAGGCTTGTTCATGACGCATAGATTCGTGTTGATACCCATGTAAATCAACCGTGTCAGGCCACGCAACTGGTAAATGGCGTCCAACTCCTGCGGATCACCCACGATCCAGTCTCCGCCAGCGATCTCCAGGTTGGGGTCCATGCTGTCCCAGCCCTCGTGAATGTGGCATACGATGCCCGGGCCGCACATACACCTGGCCGGCCGCACCGTCGGCGCGCTAAAAGGGCAGGAGAACTTGCTGATGAGAGGCAGCGGAGAGCGCGGAAGTCCCATGGCCCGTTCCCGCTGGGGAGTGCCGGCATACTGGCTGGCGACATCTGTTGGTGCCCAGATGATCTGCATGCCGAGAGCGCGCGCCGCGGCGAGCACCTTGTTCATCCGGGGTACCAGCGCCGCACACCGCATGGCGTTGGTCATGCAGTCGTTCGTATTCCACATGTCGATGATGACGACACCAGTCTTTGCCGGGTCGATGCGCTCTTTTGACGTCACGATGCCGCCGGTTTCACGGTTTCGAGTCCGCAGCGTCAGGTTCAAGTTTGCGGCGTTTCCCGGCGGTGGCAAGACGGCGGCCATAGGCAAAGAGCCGACCAGGATTCTCGTCAGGAGCACTGGCATACCGTGATTCATGTTCCCTGCATTCTCAGCCCTTGGAAACGCGGTTGTCAAAATGGAACAGTACCAGAAGCGAGCAGGATACGTTTAGGTTTAGCTAACGTGGAGATCGGAAGACTGCGACACGATTGACAGAGAGTTGGAGACCTACTTTTTCATTTCTTCTTCGTCAATGTTGGCATCCATATGCATGTCCATTCCAGGCCATACTTCGTTCGCGGATTTCGCGTTGGGGTAGACGTGAGTCATCCAGCCGAAAACCACTGGAATCCAAAGCCCGCCCGCTTCTTTGCATGCTTCTTCGGTGTGGATGCGTCCTTGCGGCCCAAACTGCGCATGTGGCCCGAACTGCTCTTCGAGGGGCAGGTTTCGCGGCCCGCCGCAGAAGTCCACATGCCGGTGCCAGGTAGCGATGCTCAGCGGTGCCACTCCATCCAGTTGTTGCGGCGTGGAATCTTGCGGTGCGGTGTACATGACGCCCACGGGCTTCATGCCTTCCGGCGTACGTTTGTACAGGATCGATCCCGGATGCTCGTAGTCCACGCGCTGCTGCTCAAGCCGGTGGTAGCGAGAACTCGTGTAGTGGACCTCCTCGCCCATCTTACCGGTGGGGTGAAAGGGCTTGTAGCCGTCTGCAAGCGCAGTATTCACGTCTGAGTAATGTGCAACGACTCTCCGAGCAGCGGCGACGATTTGCTGGGCATGCTGTTGATCGCCCGGCTGCGGCTTGCCCTTCATCGACATTTGCATGTGACTGCCCATCTTCATGGAGGGCACAGGCGTCTCATCGCTCTTGCCGCCGTAGTACTGAAGTAACCGCTCCCATAATGGAAATTGCTGTGCCAGCGCTGCTGTAAGAGAACAGAGCAGAACCAGACCGAGAACAGCCTTAAGGCTTTTCGTCACGAAGTCCTCATCGACAATAACGGATTCTTGACCGAACTTGTTCCGCGGAACCTTCGATAATTGCACGCCGACGGCTCCGGAGCCCTCGGGTCTACAATAACCAGCAGGGGCCTGGGAGGATGACAATCCGCAAGAGAAAATGGCTTCTCGGTACCGCGTTTGCCGTGATTTTCACGGCCGTTGCTTTAGCCGTCGCAGGCTTCGTTCTGGCCGGGCGCATGGAGCCTTATGCCCGGCAGCAAGCGATCATGTACCTGAGCCGGCGCTTCGCGAGCGACGTGCAGATCCGGGAATTGCACTTGCGTGTTCCGGAGATCTCTCCGCTTCGCTTGCTGCTGACACGCCACTGGGGAATCTCGGCGCAAGTCGAAGGGGTAGGCCTTTCTTTGCGAAAGAAGGGCACACCAGGCGCCGCTCCGCTCATTTCCATCAGCAGATTCAGCGGCACGGTGGATCTCGATTCGCTGTTCCATCCGCCCATCCTGGTGCCTCGCGTGGCAGTGGACGGCATGGAAATCCAAATACCGCCGCGGAGCGGCCGGCCGCCCCAGGCGGCAGGGACCGCACTCCTCGGCGTGCAGGCCGCCTTCTCGGCGAGCGATGTGCAGACGCCAACCGTAGTTTTTCAAAGAATCGACATTGCGCATGCGGATTTGGTACTTCTTCCTCGAGACCACCAAAAACTACCGCTCCGGTTCGAAATTCAGCGCGTGCGGTTGGATTCGGCCGAATGGGGAGCGGGGATGTCCTACGATGCATCCCTGACTAACGCCAAGCCCCCGGGGCAAATTCACACTACCGGTAGGTTTGGACCGTGGAACTCGCAGGAGCCCGGCGAGACTCCCGTTGCCGGCGACTATTTGTTTGAGAACGCAGACCTGGGCGTGTTCAGCGGTATCGCCGGCATACTGCGGTCTCAGGGCCGGTTTGAAGGCCAACTCTCCACACTCACGGTGCGCGGCCAGGCCTCTGTTCCCGACTTTCGCTTGCGGCGCGTGGGGAAGCCGGTTCCGCTCGCTGCAAAGTTTGAGGTGCAGGTGGATGCTACGGATGGCAACACGACTTTACAGCCCGTTGCCGCCACACTGGGCAGCACGAACTTCATCACCCGCGGCGCGATTATCAAGCATGAAGCCAACCAACCGCGCGCCGTCAGCCTCGACGTGAAGATCCCGAACGGCTATTTGCCCGATGTACTGGTCTTGGTTATGCGGCAGCCACCTTCTCTCGAAGGGCGGCTCGCACTCCAGGCCAAGGTGGACATCCCGCCGCTCGCGGGGAAAATCGGGGAAAAGCTGATCGTCGACGGCCATTTTCAACTGCTGGACGGCCGGTTTCATGACTCGACGATACCGGCCCAACTGGATCGCCTGAGCCACCGAACGCCGGGGAAGCCGGAACATCAGGACGCCGGCTCAGTCGCCGTCACAATGGCCGGGGTCTTTCATTTAGAAGACGCTTGGATCCATTTCAGCGAGCTATCGTTCGCGATCCCTTGGGCGGCCGTCGACATGACCGGCGACTACAACCTCGAGCACGACGCTGTGAACTTCGACGGGACGGTGAAACCGCAAGTTACCGTTTCCCAAATGGCCACGGGGTGGAAGCGACTGGCGCTGACGCCGGTGGACAAGTTGTTGGAGAGAGCCAGCGCGAGGATCGCGCTGCGCGTTCAAGTGACCGGAACTTCCAAGTCGCCCCAGTTCGATTTGAATCTTCGCCGGAACTGATTCGCAGGGAATGGCTCACGCCAACAGCTTCTGCACGACTTCGCCTTCCACATCGGTCAAGCGGAAATCGCGACCCTGGAAACGATACGTCAGGCGCTTGTGATCGAGGCCCATCAGATACAGCGCGGTCGCGTGGAGGTCGTGAACCGAGACTGGATCTTCGACGATGTTGTAGCCGACCTCGTCGGTTTGGCCGATGGTCACTCCCGGCTTGATTCCGCCGCCCGCCAGCCACATGGTGAACGCGCGGGCATGATGATCGCGGCCCAGGAATTTCGAGCCGCTGCGTCCTTCATTCATAGGGGTTCGCCCGAACTCTCCGCCCCAGATGACCATGGTCGAATCAAGCAGGCCGCGCTGCTTGAGGTCGGCGACGAGCGCAGCGGCAGCTCGATCGGTATCGCGACAGAGCCTGGTGAGCTTGTTGACGATGTCCTCATTGTTGCTCGCGCCATGCGTGTCCCAGCCGCGATGGAATAACTGCACAAAGCGCACTCCGCGCTCGACCAGACGGCGGGCGAGTAGGCAATTGTTGGCGAACGAGGCCTCACCGGGAGTGGTACCGTACATCTCGTGAATGCTGGCCGGCTCTTTCGAGATGTCGGCCAGCTCGGGGACGCTGGTCTGCATCCGGAACGACATTTCGTAGGCGCCGATGCGCGAAGCGATTTCGGGATCGCCCACATCCGCCTGATGAGCCGAGTTCAGAAAACGAAGGGCATCGAGCGAGCAGCGGCGAG
>JASHOO010000487.1 GCA_030041035.1 Bryobacteraceae bacterium
GCGTTCGCGCTGCCGTCGCACCCGGAAGATTGGTGATCGAATCATTGATATCGAACAAAGAAGTCGCCAGATCGCGCACATCGTTGAAGCGCTTTTCAGCTCTCGTGCGCTGTGCGCTAGCAATTCGCGCCTGCCAGGCGGTCGCGGCGATTCCCGCAATCAAGATCACGAAGATCAACCCCGCCGCTGCCACCGGGGTTCTGTGCCTGCGGATGAATTTGCCGCTTCGGTAGCGTAGTGTTTCCGCACGCGCGATGACCGGAAGACCATCGAGGTGACGGCGGATGTCTTCAGAAAACTGTTCAACGGAAGAATAGCGTTCTGCCGGTTCCTTGCGGAGAGCCTTGAGCAGAATGCAGTCGAGGTCACCGCGCAGAAGGTGCTTGAGCTTTTCCGGGTGGCCCTCACGCGTGCTGTTCACAAGTTCGGTTGTGAGTGTCACGCATGTTCCGCCTAGTAGGGGTACTTCCTCCACGCGGCTGACGGCGGTGCTGGGCTTCTCCGGCTCACTTTCGCAGATGGCGTGCGCAATTTCGTAGGGCGAGCGCCCAGGCAGACGGAACGGGAGGCGGCCTGTGAGAAGGTAGTAAAGCACAACTCCGAGCGAGTACACATCCGTTGCCGTGCTGATCCGTTCGCCTTGGAGCTGCTCGGGGCTGGCGTATTCCGGCGTCATCATCCGCAACACAGTCACCGTAGGGGCGGCGGCCTCGGTCACGGGGTCCGACTTCAGGATCTTCGCGATCCCGAAGTCCAACAGCTTCGGCACACCTTCGGCCGTCACCAGGATGTTGCCGGGTTTGAGGTCACAGTGAATAACCAGATGCTGGTGAGCGTACTGCACGGCTGAGCAGACGCTGCGGAAAAGTTGCAGCCGCTCGAGCGTGGGAAGCTTACGGGAATCGCAATACTGGTCGATTGGTTTTCCTTCGATCAGCTCCATTACAAAAAACGGCAGCCGCTCCTCGGTCGTCCCCCCATCCAGAAGCCGGGCAATGTTGGGGTGCTCCAGGTTGGCCAGAATCTGTCGCTCATTTTTGAAGCGGTCCAGGATGAACTGGGCGTCGAAGCCCGGCCGGACCAGCTTGATGGCGACTTGCTTCCGATACTCGTCGTCGGCGCGAACGGCACGGTAGACGGCTCCCATTCCGCCCTCACCCAACTGATCCAGGATCCGGTAGTGCGAGACAACCCTGCCGGTCATGCATGGAGCCGGCGGCTCCACATCCTCAAGTGCGCCTATGTCTTCAATGAGTGCTTTGGCTCCGAGCTCGAAGGCCGATTCCTGAATGAAGTTCTCGGCTTGCGTTTCGTGCGCCAGCAGGGATTCCACTTCGCGGCGTAGGCTCTCGTCACCGGCGCATGATGCTTCAAGGAAATTCGCCCTCCCCGTGCCCCTCAGCCGCAGAGCCTCGTGGACCAACTCCTCAACGTGCTGCCATCGGTCAGGCTTCAAGGTGCTTTCCGCCGCTCATTTCACGCAGGAGCCAAAGCTTGGCCATCTTCCAATCGCGCATCACGGTCTCGGAAGAGACTTTCAGGACCTGAGCCGTTTCCTCTACACTCAGCCCACCGTAAAAACGCAGTTCGACGACCTGGCTCTTGCGCGGGTCGATCGCTGCAAGGTCACGCAACGCGTCGTCTAAGACAATCAGATCGGAGCCGCGGTCTCGGGCCACAACGAGCGCCTCATCCAGCGCGATATGGTGCGCATCGCTGCCGCGCTTCAGGAATCGGCGCCGGCGCGCCCAATCCGTCAGGATGCGACGCATGAGTTGCGCACAAATGGCGAAGAAATGTGCGCGGTCGTTCCAGCTCACTTCCTTGAAAACCACCAGCCGCAGGTACACTTCATGGATCAGTGCCGTGGTTTGCAGGGTGTGCCCGGTCTTTTCCCGAGCCATGTAATGCTTCGCTACGCGGTGCAATTCGCGGTAAACCAGGGGAGTGAGCTTTTCGAGCGCCGCCTCGTCACCCGCACTCCAGTCCCGCAATAGCTGAGTGATTTCGTGTGCCTGCGGCACGGCCATACGCCCCGTTCCGTGTTTGGAAGAAGGGTATCACACTGTTGACCACCCTCCAAGCGCTGGTGTTGAACCGCTGGTGTTGAACCGTATGGAGCCCGTTCTGCGTCTCGCCCGATTTCTAAAGAGCCGGGAAAACAAGGCCATTTGAATCCTCCGCACCCAGTACATCGCCGAACTCGACATGATAGACTGCCGGAGGCCCTACCATTTCCAGGCACGATGCGTTTGCCAAGGAACGGCACCGTTCTTGTCGCTGTGCGTGGTATTCCCCTTTAAGGTCGGTCTTTCACTCCCAAAGCAAGAGCGATGGCAATGAGGCCGGAGTTGCGAGACGCAGGAACTCGTACCCGATGCCAGCCATCCCCTGATGAAACGAGGCGAGGTAGGGGGTGTTTTTCCAGCCCAACGCGTAGCCACTCTGTTGTTGGGACCGTCGCAGGACAGCAGACGCCATCTTTCGGGCCTGCTGTAGGTAAGCCGGATCGCCGAGCTCCCTGGCCGCCACCAC
>JASHOO010000488.1 GCA_030041035.1 Bryobacteraceae bacterium
CGCAGGCCTTGCCGCCCAGATGCGCCAGTTGGTTGTTGCCATCCACCCGCATCCTGCCCACCCATCGCAGCACCACGAAATTCAACGCCGCGAACATCACGCCGATTCCCGTCAGAACCCGGTCAAACTGCAGCATCACCCAGAGGTAGAAAATCATCATGAAGCCGTCGATGACGGTGGTGGCTAACCTGCCGGAAAGCACATCGGCCACCCCATCGTTCAGCTCGATGCGCCCGCTCAGCTCGCCCGCATACCGCTGCGCGTAGTAGGACGCGGGCAGATGCAGCAGATGCCACACGAAGCTGCTCGAGAGCACCGTCGAAAGCCGTTGCTGCAGCCGCCGCAGCATCCCGTTCTGGATGCGGATCAGGATGCCCCGGAACACCGCCGTCAGTAGAACGCCCAGGATCACCGGCCTCGCCCACCCGCTGTACGCCTGAATCAGCACCTTGTCGATAAACACTTCGAGCAACGCCGGATATGCAATGCCCGGGAAGACCATGAGCAGCGCCGCCAACATGCACATCAGCAGGGCCCCCACCGACCCCCGCAGCCTTTCCCATAGGCTCCAGGCGATGCTCAGCCTCCGCCCGCCCCGTTGAAATTCCGGTCCGGGCTCCATCGCCAGTACAATGCCCGTGTAAGACTCCTCGAATTCATCGTCTGCGACGAAACGGCGGCCCGAGCCCGGGTCGTTGAGGTACACCTTGCCTTTGCCGTATCCCTCCACCACCAGAAAATGGTTGAAGTTCCAAAAGATGATGTAGGGATACCGCAGGCACCCCAGGTCCGGTATCTCCTTCTTGAATCCCTTGGCTTGAAGCCCGTGGGCCCTCGCCGCGATGATGATATTGGAAGCCTTCGATCCGTCCCGCGAAACGCCGCATTCACGCCGCAACTGTGCCAGCGGGATGTGCCGTCCGTAATAGCCGAGCATGATGGCCAGCGAGGCGGCGCCGCATTCGGTGGCCTCCATCTGCAGCAGGGCCGGTGTCCGCACACGCCCCGCAGGCAGAATCCCCCTGTGGTCCTCAGATGCCACTGGCGTCTCGCAGCGACGGCACTACGTAACTCGCCGGCGTGCGCCGTTCGATCGTCACGCGCGTCATCGTGGTCGTGCCCGGCGACATCTTCAGTTTCGGGCCCCGCGACGAAGACCAGCGATATCCGCTGGACGTGGATGGATCGTTCTCAAGCTGCGCCGTTACTTCCACCCAGGAGCCCGGCCCGGTCAGCAATGCCTGCACCATCTCGGAGTTGCCTACCGTGTTCAACGCGCCTTCTTTCGTCACCGGCAGAGCCGATACCGAGATCACCTTCCCCAGCAGGCTGCCGAAACGGTTCCGTTCTACGTTGTCTGGAGTCACTTGAGCGCTCATCCCCGGCTGGATGTTCTTGCCGTCCTTCGCCGGAAAGTAGCTGACGCTCACCATCGCGGAATTGGGATCCTGGATATTCAACGACACCAGCCGCGACCCGGCCGTCAGCACCTGGCCTTCGGTGGCGAAAACCTCCGCCACTCTTCCCGAGTAGCTGCTCACGATGTCCCCGTTTTTCCTGAGTCCCAGCTCCCCCGCCGCGATTCTCGCTCTCACGTCCACCATCTGGTTGTGACGGGTTGTCGAGGAATCGAGATTCTGCCGCACCAGACCGCTCAATTGTGTCTGCAGTTCGTGAAGCTGCCCGTCGATCTGCTGTAGCTGCGCCTTCAATGACGAGATTTTGGAATCGTTTTCCCGGTCGGCCACATGGGCCTCGGTGTACTCGGGACTGGCCTCGGCGATCAGCCCTTCCTTCGTCAGCTGCTCGGAAGTCTGCACGCGCTTCGCCAGCAGCGGTTGCACCGCTTCGGCATCCGCCAAACTGCGCGTGAGATTGGTGCGCTGCGCTTCGTAGAATTTCGTTTCCAGTTGGTTTTGCTGTTCCTGCAACTTGATCTGTTCTTGATCGGAAGCGATTTTGACCCGGTCCTGCGATTCGAGTTCGGAAAGCACGCGCTTGTCTTCCTGGATCCTTTGCTGTAATTCCGCTTGGTCCAGCCGCCCGATCACGTCGCCCGCCCGTATGTCCTCCCCGGTACGCGCCCGGAACCATGCCAGCCGCCCGCCGCTCACGCTGTCGATTCCCACCATCTGGCGCGGCAATACCAGCACACCCCGGCCCGTGACCGTGCTCGGGACACTGCCCACCACGCTCCAGGCCACACCCGTCGCAATCAGCATCCCCACCGCCAGTAAAGGAATCCAATCCTTCGCCGTCACCACGCTCATCAACTGGTTGAGCCTGTCGGGCGACGAGAGCGCCTCCAGGGCTTCCTGCCGGAAGAGCTGTTTATCGCGGTCGGCCATCCCTTAGCCCCTCCCCGGAAAGATCAGATTGCCCGCAAACGGCGCTGCAGCAGGTCAAATCGCGCCCCCGCCAAAGACACATTGTCGAGTACCGAGGGATCAATTTCATCCGCATAACTCGCCTCTTCCCCCAGCGCCTGCCCCGAGCCGTAACCCAGCAGGCCAACCGTGTAGCGCAGGCGGTCGGAGAGAAACACCGCCATGGCCCGGTAAAAGCGCGCCGCGAAAAACGCATCCTGGGAAAGCCGTTCCTGCAAGCTGCGTCGCGGAATGGCCAGAACCGACGATGGCTCGACCGCCCGCACCGTGGCGGATGGCGGCCGCGAATCCACGAACGACATCTCGCCCACGATCTCGCCCGACCGAAGCCTCGCCACCTCCTTGTTCCCCGCTGCCTGCGCCACTACCGACAGCACCCCGTCCAGCACTAGAAAGATGGAGACCGCCGGCTGGCCTTCGTGGATGAGCACGTCGCCGGGATTCAGTCGCTGCTTCGCCCCGGCTGCGATCATCCATTCAAGATCGGCGTCGTTCAATATTCCGAGGAAGAAGAGCGCCTTTCTCATGAGAGCACGGACGGAAAAAACAGGCTCAAACTGGCGGGTTGCGGCATCGTCCCCGTCCTTTCTCGATAATGTCCGAATATTTTAGCATCCGTCGGGACGGAGTCAATGGCGGCGCCACCACCCTCGCGAGTCGGTACTGGTACTCACCGGGAGCGGTTTGGCGGCTTTAGCCCAGCCCTGCTCGCGTGTCTCCGCTCCAGGCGCTCAGGTAATGACGGCGAAGTACGTCGCTTATACCGGCGAGTACTGGTGATCCGAAGGGGAAGGCCATGCCGCCGCGCCGCGCAGCAGGATGCAGGTGACGTTGTCCGGTGCACCCGCCTCTTTCGCGGCTTCGATCAGCGCCCGGCACTTGTACTCCAGTTGCTCGTGATCCCCGGTGTTGTCCCGCAGGATGCGTTCGATCACTGGCGGCTCCACCACCCCATGCAGGCCGTCGCTGCACATCAGTAGTAGTGCCGAAGGTTTGAACTGAATCGCGTAGTAATGAATCGAGAGCGCACCGCCCACTCCGATCGCCATGGTCAAAACGTGGCGCATGGGATGGTTGCGCAAGCTCTCTTCGTCCAGGCCCAGCGGCCGGCCGACCTCGTGCACCCAGGTTTGGTCTTCGGTGATCGGCCGGAATCCCCCGTCGTCCAGCAGGTACGCCCGGCTGTCGCCCACGCTGGCGATCGCCAGTTCGTTGCCCGATTCGAGCGCGGCCACCAGCGTCGTGCCCATGCCTTCCAGTTGTGGGTCGCTGCTGGAAGCTTCCAGCACCCGCCGGTTGGCTTCCTCCACCGCGCTCAACAGTACCTGGGGATCACGCTGCCACGATTGCCGCACCACCTCGGCTACCGTGTCGATCGCCAGCCGTGAGGCCATTTCTCCTGCGCGTGCTCCGCCCATCCCGTCTGCCAGAAGGTACAGGCCGATCTCCGGCAGAATGAGGGCACAGTCCTCGTTATTGGTGCGGACCCGTCCGACATCAGAGAGCGCGAATGCGTCGAGCATACCTCAGGAGGCGCGGCCCGGCCATGCCGTCGGCCCGCCGTGGAATGTTTTAGCTATTTTACCGATGTTTGCTCGCCTGGATTTCGGATTTCGGGCCATCCCTTGGGCGAGCCCTGCGGCCGCGGACGGAAAGGACATGAAACGTCGAATTGTAGCACGCGGCTTCCTTACGCGTGCGCCTCCGCCTCGGCCCGGCTCGGCCGGCCGCCGCACGAGAACTAGCGCCTGGTCCTCCCGGCCCGCGTCTCTCATAGCGTTGGTTAATGTTACGTCGAGCGGTGTTACCCAAATTCGGTATTGTCCGGCACAGCATCGAAAGATACCCTGAGAGCAGACAGCTATGACCAACAACCTTCTGAGCAAAACCTTGTGTGAATTCTTGAAAGACGAGCAAGGCCAGGACCTGATCGAATATACCCTGCTGCTCGCCTTCGTGTGCCTCGCTTCGGCGGGGCTTTTCGTCAACGCGTGACACAGCGTCTCCGGCATCTGGACCGCTGCCAACTCACGCCTGGCCGCAGCTAATACTTCGGCCAGCTAGCCGGGAGCGCCCCAGGCTGTTGTTTGGAGAACGTCGCGCGCCACGGAACAATCTCGGGCAGAGCTTACTTGGGTGGTTGCGCCTGCGGCCGGGCCGGCTGCTCGGTCGTCTGATCGTCGGGCAGCGGCGCCGGCACGTCCGTGTCGAAATGGATCGACGTGTCGGCTGAATACTTGTTATACATCCGGAATTCGATGTCGTTTCGGTCGCGGATCCGGCCGTGGCGCATGGATACCTGCGCTTTGAGCGGCAACAGAAATTCCTGGCCGCTCAGATTCTGATACGCGTAGTCCAGCATCTCGCCCGCCTGCTGCACCGGGAACGCTGCCGGAATGTCGTCGGCTTCGAGCGAGAGGCGTAGAATCTCGCGCGGAGGCTTCTGGCTGACGTAGATCAGGCCGTGATAGGCGACAACGATCCGGTCCGTCTTCCCGTACAAGATACTGTAGTCCGAGTTGCCGCTCGTAATGCGGTAAGAGAAAGCCATGCACGGCACGCCCCGTAGCGTGCACCAGTGATCGAACTCGATGGTCGCGTCTGCTTTGGGCCAAAGCGTCACCTTGAGCATGGTCCCGAAGTCCCCCGCCGAACTCGCCCCTCCGACTGCATCGTGCGATAGTTCGACCATCTTGTCATTCACCATCGTGACCTGATAGTGCTCCTGCTGGTCATAGTAGGTCAGGTGCTCCAACACCGTCGCTTCCTGGTGAAAATCATCCTGCCCCGTTTGCGCGTAGTACTTGCGCGTCACCTGTGTGCAGATGAAATCCGGCAGCTTCTTCGAGTAGTTCATCGCGTAGTCGCGCATTTCGCCGATGATTTCCTGCTGCTCTTCC
>JASHOO010000489.1 GCA_030041035.1 Bryobacteraceae bacterium
AAAGTCGTCATAGATGGAGTGATAGATACCGCCGCCATCTTCGCCACCGTAGCCTAGATTGAGCGATGCCACGCCAAGATGATCAACGAACGCAGTGTAGTCCGAACCGGAACCCAGAGCGCCCATCCTCAGGTCGTCACGCTTCCGGATCTCATCCCGCTGATCGTCTGGGGCGCTGGCAATGCGGGAGAGCCGCAAACGCTTCCACGCCGGATAATCCTTTTCGGGATCGTCCACGTCCTTTGCGACACCGTTCATGAATTTTTCGAGGGAATGCGACCCGGACATCTGCAGGTAGCCTCGTCCGTTACCATCCGAGTTGATGTACACGGCCGCATGCTGCTTCAGCTCATCGGCGTGTTCCTCGGCCCATTCTGTCGAGCCCAGTAGCCCCTCTTCTTCACCATCCCAAATGCAGTAAATGATCGTCCGCTTGGGCTGCCAGCCCTGCTTCACAAGCTCAGCCAGTCCGCGCGCTTCTTCCATTTCGGCGGCCGTTCCCGAGATGGGATCTTCCGCGCCGTTGACCCATGCGTCATGATGGTTTCCACGTACGATCCAAATTTCCGATTCTCCCTGTCCGGGGATGCGGGCAATCACATCATAGAGGCGCTTGGTGTCCCAATTTGACTTCACCTTGAGATGCACTTTCGTCGGACCCGGGCCTACATGATAAGTAATGGGCAGTGCGCCGCGCCAGTTTGCCGGTGCCACCGGTCCCGTCAGCGCTTCCAGCAGCGGCTGCGCGTCGCCATAGGAAATCGGAAGCACGGGAATTTTGGTGATGGTCTTGGCTTCGCTGAGGGGCAGACGTTTCGCGCTTTCCGTAGCTCCGACCCCGGGAGTCAGAGGGTCTCCCGGATAGATCGGCATGTCCATCACGCTGCCGCGCTGCACTCCGTCACGCGATCGCCATGCGCCTGCTGGGAACACGTCGCCCTGGAAATAACCGTCTTCACGCGGGTCGGAGTAGATGATGCAGCCGACGGCGCCATGCTCGGCGGCAACTTTGGGTTTGATGCCGCGCCAGGAAGCGCCGTATCGCGCGATCACGATTGCGCCCTTGACGGAAATCCCCAGGCGGTCGAGCTGCTCGTAGTCGTCCGGCACGCCATAGTTCACGTACACGAGGGGCGCCGTAACGTCCCCGTCAATCGAGTAGGCGTTGTAAGCTGGCAACTGCTCCGCTTGTTGGTTCGAGGTCGGATCAACGGCAAGGGGCGGCTCTTGGAGCTTAGCAACAAAGCGCCTGGGCTCCAGCATTTCGACCGCACGTTCCCTCGGCGTAGGGAACAGCACATCGAAGTTCTCGATATGGGCATCCAACCCCCACTCTTTGAACCGGGCGAGAAGCCACTCGGCGTTGTCCTTGTCATATGGCGACCCGACATGGTGCGGATACGCCGAGAGCCGCTGCATGTCGTCACGCAATCGCTCCGGATTCGGGGCAGCCTTGAATTTCACTTCCCAGGCGCGCTCGGCGGTGGCTGCATCGCGCGAAAAGCCCTGTATGGCAGGTGCATCAGCAGCCGGCGCGGCTGACAGCAGCAGGCTAAAACCTAGCAGTACAAGGGATGGCTTCTTCATGACGGTGAAACAGTCGAGTGTACCGCACCCGGCCAGCCGCGGGCACACGCGCTGACTTGTCCGAAACCGCGTTCGCCGGCGCGACGGATTGCTATGATGTTCGCTTGTTCCAGCTCCAAATCGATACGGCCGCAGATTACCTGCGCTCCCGAGGCTTCGACGCGGCAGGCGCTCGCATCACCGAGCTGGGCGGTGGTGTCTCGAATACCGTCCTGATGGTGGAGGGCGGCACGCAGCCCTTCATTCTGAAACAGGCCCTGGGCAAGCTTCGCGTGCAGGACGATTGGTTCTCCGATCGCGATCGCATTTTTCGCGAGGCTGCGGCCATGCGCTGGGCGGCTCCGCATCTCGCCGCCGGCTCTGTTCCCGAGATTCTATTTGAAGACCGCGACAATTTCCTATTCGCCATGAGTGCTGCCCCACCAAACGCGCAGACTTGGAAATCGCTGCTGCTGCAGGGAGAATTCGATGAACGCACGGCAAACCGCATCGCAAAAATGCTGGCGGACATTGTCTCGGCGAGCTGGCGCGATCCGGAGTCCGAACGCTTGTTCGCTGACCAGACCGTGTTCGATCAGTTACGAATTGATCCCTACTACCGCACCACCGCCGCACGTCATCCCGATCTTGCTCCCCAATTCGACAGGCTTATCCGGGAATCCTCAGGCCGCAGAGTGAGCCTGGTGCACGGCGATTGGAGTCCGAAGAATTTTCTGGTGAGCGGTGACACCGTGATGGCCATCGATTTCGAGGTGACGCATTTCGGCGATCCCACATTTGATGCTGCCTTCCTGCTGAATCATTTGCTGCTGAAATCGTTCTACCGGCCGCAGTGGAGACGCGAACTGGCCCGGCTCGCTCTGATTTTCTGGGAAGCCTACCATACCCGGATTCCGGCCGGCTGCGAGTGGATGGAACCCGCCACACTGGCGCACCTCGGCTGCCTGCTGCTGGCGCGCATCGACGGCAAATCTCCGGCCGAGTACGTAACGGAGGCCGCATTGCGCGAGCAGATCCGCGGTTTTGCGCGGCAGCTCATCCTCACACCGCCCTCGCGCATCGCCGATGTCTTCCAGCAAGCGCAGAGGTGCGCGCCATGAGCCTCACCGTACAAAACCTGCACGCTCTCGAAATTCTCGATTCGCGCGGCAATCCCACCGTAATGGTCCGCGCGGAACTCTCGGATGGCACAATCTCCGGTGCCAAAGTGCCCTCAGGCGCCTCGACGGGAGCCCATGAAGCTCATGAGTTGCGTGACGGCGACCGCACCCGCTATGGCGGCAAAGGTGTGCGCCAGGCAGTCGAGAACGTACACAATATTCTCGCGCCGGCGCTGCGCGGCATGAGTGCGGACGATCAGTTTGCGCTCGACCGCCGCATGATCGAACTTGACGGTACACCGGATAAATCGCACCTCGGCGCCAATTCGATCCTCGGGGTCTCGTGCGCCGTCGCGCGCGCGGTGGCCCGTTCGCGTGGTATTCCGCTGTGGCGGTATCTCGCGGGAGGGCGGCCTGCAGTGCTGCCCGTGCCCATGGTGAACATTCTCTCCGGTGGGCTGCACGCCGGCCGCAATTTCGAGATCCAGGATTTTCAAGCCCTGCCACTGCGTCTCTCTACTTACGCGGAAGCTCTGGAGGCTGTGGCGTCCGTGCATCGCGCGGTCCGCGCGGTGCTGGAAAAGCGAGGCTGCATTCCAAACGGCGTGGCTGACGAAGGCGGCTGGGGCCCGCGGCTCCCGTCTAATCAAACCGCTCTCGATGTGATGTTGGAAGCCATCGGGTACGCGGGCTATCGGCCTGGTGAGCAAGTCGCCATTGCAGTCGACGTCGCGGCATCGCACTTCTATAGCAACGGTAGGTACGAGCTGCACTCAGAGGGGCGGTCGCTCACCTCCGGGGACCTGATCAGTTTGTTGGCTGAATGGGCGGCGCGTTATCCAATTGTCTCCATCGAAGATGGCCTCGCCGAAGACGATTGGCCCGCCTGGGCCGTGCTGACGGAAAAACTGGGCGGCAAAATACAGGTTATCGGCGACGACCTGTTCGCTACCAACCCCGGTCGGCTGGAGCGCGGCATCCGCGAGCGTGTGGCGAACGCCGTCCTCGTAAAAATGAACCAGATCGGCACCCTCAGCGAAACGTTCCAGGTAATCGATCGCGCTCGTGAGGCCGGATTCCGCGCCGTCATCTCCGCGCGTTCCGGTGAAACAGAAGACGATTTCCTCGCCGATCTCGCCGTGGCGTCCGGCGCCGGCCAGATCAAGATCGGCTCGATCACGCGCTCCGAACGCCTGGCGAAATACAACCGGTTGCTGGAAATTGAAAACGGAGGAGAAGTCGCCTATGCGGGCTCTCCGAAACACATCGGGCCGCCTGCCAAGGTTGACAAGCGGCCCGATTGAGAATCAACGATGTGCTAGCGGGCGATACGACGACGCAAGAAACCGAGGCCCACAAGGGCCGCACCCAAGAGAGCAATGCTTGCAGGTTCAGGGACCGTGCTCGTTCCAATCGTGAGTCCGGCGAAGATGGCGCCATCTCCCAAACTCACCTGATTGATAGTTACCGAAGAGAGTGTTCCGAAGCCCCCAGGAAGCGTCCAAGCTACCACCTGCAACCACTGGTCATCACTCGAATCAATGAACCAGTACGTGGCATTGGGCGTGCTGTCGCAGCCGGTAGTCGCACAGTTCAGGTTGTAGTCCTTCGTATTGTTGGCGCCGACGTATTCCTCGGTGATCGGTGAACCCGCCGCGGGCGTGAAGGTCACCGAGAACTCCTCATTGCCCGAAACGCCGAATGTGTTATCCGCCAGCGTGTAGACCGTGGTCGCACCCGCAACGTTCACCGGGATGGTGACGCTGAGCGGCGGGCCAACAAGCTGGTTGCTCGGGCCTCCCCAAAGTCCAAACCAGAAGTTATTATCCCCGCCCTGCCCCGAGGTGTCCGGGGTATTGGCCACCAGGAACGGGATTCCCGTGCCCTGGTTACCGGTGGTGTTACCGAGAATCGGCGTGAATTCTGAGCCATTTATGAACCATGAGTTCTGGAATCCGAGGTTGACCACCGATGACAAGTCAATTTCCGTGAAACTGGCAAAAGCTGCCGGCGTAACCGCCAGGAGCATGGTGCACAACGCCAACGTCATTACGATTCTTTTCATTCTTCCCCCAAAATCTGTCCTACAGTGGATGAAGCGAAAACACAATCAAACACGAGACGTGCCATTATTCATTGACCCATCTCTTCCCTGGAAGTGATTGATTCTCCATCGTGAGCCAATGAGGACCGGCCGCCCGTGTCGTTGGCGGTGCCTAAAGTTTAGGACTCCGCTCAACCGTGTTACCCAAATTTAGCACTCTGCCTAGCATCCGCCTCTTCTCGGCGTATGCGTTTGCTAAAGTGGCACCGGCGGAGCTTTACTGTGCTTTGGCTGCGCGGCCTCATCTTCACCGCTCTGGTACCCTTCGCGGTCGGTTATCTCGTTCCCCAAGATTTGCGTGGGGCGGCGGGCGTCGCTCCCGGTTTGTGGCAGGCGGGCTACGTCCTGGCTGCGGCCGGAACGGCGCTCTATCTGTGGTGCCTGGTGTGCTTCCTGCTGGCCGGTGGCACTCCGGCTATCTTTTTCACGCGCCACCTGAGCTTCTTACTCGGCAAGGAGCCGCCCGACGTTGTGCGCACAGGCCCTTACCGCTTCTCCCGAAACCCCATGTACGTCGCCGTGGCTGCGGCAATCTTCGGACAGGCGCTGCTGTACCGATCGCTCCGCCTGTTCCTATACGGTGTGTCCGTGGCGCTCGCCTTCCACCTGGTTGTGGTCCTCATCGAAGAGCCGCACCTGCGCAAGACGCGCGGCCCCGGTTATGCAGCCTATCTCCGTAGCGTGCCACGCTGGCTCGGACGGCTTCGCAGCTAAGCAGCTATTGCGCCGGCACAAATTCCACGTCGACCGGCGCGTACGCCTCGAGTTTCTGGCCGGTCGGCGTCAGCTTACCCGTGTTTTGATCGATTCGAAAGACTACCAGGCTGTCGGAGTCCTGATTGGCCGCGATGAGGAAAGAGCCGGTCGGGTCTAGGTCAAAACCGCGCGGCGTTTTGCCCTGCGTCGAGACGTGCTCCACAGGCTTGAGCGTTCCGGCTGTCGAATCCACGGCAAAAACGGCGATGCTGTCCGGGCCGCGGTTGGAGCCGTAAACAAACTTGCCCGAGGGATGCACGCGGATCTCGGCTGTGCTGTCGTCGTGAGTCACCTTGTACCCCTCAGGCACCGTCGAGACCGTATCCAGCAGCCGCAATGTGCCTCGCTGCGCGTCGTACGCAAACGTTGAGGCTGTGCACTGGATTTCATTGATTACGTACACAAACCGCCCGTTCGGAGAAAATACAAAGTGCCGCGGTCCGGCCCCTGGCGGTGTCTTGCCGAATGGCGGGTCGTTGGGTGCCAGAGTGCCTTTCGCGGGATCGAAGTGATATACCAGCACTTCGTCGAGGCCCAGGTCTGCCACCAGCGCGAACCGGTTGTCGGGTGAGGGCTTGATGCAGTGCGCGTGCGGCTCTTGCTGCCGCTCAGGATTGACGCTCGATCCATGGTGCTGGATGGCCGCCGAGGCCTCGCCCAGTTTGCCGTCGGCCCCGATCGGCAGTACCGCGATGCTTCCACCATCGTAGTTGGCCACCAGAACGCACCTGCCGGTCTTGTCCACCATGACATGGCAGGAACCGGCACCGTGCGCGGAAACCTGGTTCAGCAGCGTCAGCTTGCCCGTGGCGCGGTCGATCGAGTATGCAGCAACCGCACCACTCTTCTGCCCCTGGTAGTCGCTCACTTCGATCGCCGCATAAAGAAACCGGTGATTGGGATGGATGGCCAGGAACGAAGGATTGGTGCTCTCGGCCGCGAGACCCAATGGCGTCAGTTTGCCCGTAGAGGCGTTGAAGCGAAAGACATAAATCCCCTTACTGTTCTTGCCGGTGTATGTCCCGATATACGCCAGGTAGTCGTGTGGTGCTCCCGACGCTCCCACCGCCAACAGAAGAGGCGCCAGAATCGCCGCGAACAGAGAAAATGAGTATGAATCTTGCAGTATCGTCATGCGTCCTATGAGACTCCACTCCGGGCGAGCCCCGCAACTGGGTTTTGGCCCCCCGACACCGAATTTTACCGGATCGCCGCACGCCATATTCCGGGTAACGATTGCGTTTTTTCTAAAATCCCTTATAGACTATTAAGACGGTAGTTTACCGTGCAGGATCACCTTTATAAACGGGGAGGACTGCCATAATGAGTATTTTTACTAAGCGTCAAGAAGAGGCTCCACCCGCGCCACGTCCCGCGGCGGCTCCGCCGTCGAATCCTATCGAACCGAAGAAGGAGGCAACACCCTTGTCCAGCACGCCTTTTAAAACCCCCGAGCAGCCGCCGGACAGCACGCGCGGTCAGGCCAGTATCGGGAAGGCCGTGAAAATTAACGGCCAGATTTACAGCAAAGAGGACCTGTACGTCGACGGCGACGTAGAGGGCACTATCGAACTTCAGGAACACCGGTTGACCGTTGGTCCCAACGGCAAGGTGCATTCCAGTGTGAAAGCGCGCGAAGTCGTGGTTCTGGGAAATATCCAGGGCAACGTCGATGCCAGCGACAAGCTCGAGATCCGCAAGGACGCCCGTCTGGTCGGCGACATCAAAACCGCTCGCATCATCATTGAGGACGGCGCGTATTTCAAGGGCAGCATCGATATCGTGAAGCCCGAACCGGCTAAGTCCGCGGCCAGTTCGCCACCCCGGCCTCAATCCGCTCCCGCTCCCGCCGCAGCGAACTCGCAGGGCGCTGCCGTTGTCGCTGAGGTAAAGCGCTGAGTTTGAACGAAGGGGGTCAGGCAGTTGATTACGGAACGATTCAGGAGCATGCTCCGTCGTCCGGGGGCTTTACTGTCCCCTGATCAGCCGGTCATCGCACCAGTCAATCATTCTACGGCCGCGACCCTCTTCGATAAAGAGGTCGTCAGTTCGCGCGCCAGCCGTGGGCTCGAGCAGTTCTTCGCCTATCACCGTGGGCAGGTGGGCTTGTCGATCCTGGATTTCGCCGGCGCCAGCCAGGAGAACGTCAACTTCATCACCAACCTCGGACATCGTCTCTACTCCGAGGACTTCGTCAGAACCCTCGACGACATCTTCGGCGATGACGACCCCGGCGAACAGGCGAATCAGGGGCGCATCGATCAATTCCTGCGCCAGACGCTCAACTTCGAGCCCGAGCAGTTCGACGGCGTGTTGGTCTGGGATGTTTTGCAGTATCTGACCCCCGCCCTCCTCGCGCCAACTCTCGAACGGCTCAGCACCATTGTCCGCCCCCACGGCTATCTGTTGGCCTATTTCCACTCCGACGAAAAGGCACGGCATGTGCCCTTCTATTCCTTCCGCATCAAGGACCAGCAGAACCTCCTGCTCGCTCAGCGCGGTACCCGCAAACCTGCTCAGATCTTCAACAATCGCAGTCTGGAAAAGCTGTTTCAGAAATTCGAGTCGGTCAAATTCTTCCTGACCCGGGAGCAGTTGCGCGAGGTCATTGTGCGGAGGTAGCCGCAGTTCTAGCGCCGGTACCGTCCGCGCATCTGGTGCCAGCGTACACGCCATGGATCGAGAAACGCCGCCAGGCCGCCAAACGGGCTGACCTTCGTGCCCGCCACGTCGTTCCATCGGACCGGGACCTCGATAGTTGAATACCCCAGTTGGCGCGCAATGAACAGCGCCTCCACGTCGAAACCGAAGCGCTCAATGCGCTGCCGCTGAAAAATCTCCCGCGCTGCGGACGTTTCAAACAGCTTGAATCCGCACTGCGTGTCTCGGAACGGTAAGCCGGTGAGCAAGCGTACCGCCACATTGAACAATCTGCCCGCCGATTCCCGCAACAACGGCTTGTGCACGCCCACCAGCGACCGGTCCAGAGCCCGTGAACCAATCGCCACCCGCGCGCCGGAGTCGCCCGCCGCCGACCACAGCTTCTCGAGTTCCTCAATGGGCGTGGAGAGATCGGCATCCGTCACCAGTGTCCACTCTCCCTTAGCCTTTTGCACCCCATTGCGCACAGCATAGCCTTTGCCTCGATTCCCAGGGTTACGGAGGACGCGCAACGGCAGCCCGCCAGTGTCGATGTTCTGCACCACCCGGACGGTCGCATCGCGCGACCCATCATCGACCACCACAATCTCCGCGTACTCCCACTCCGGGCGCGTCAGGTAGCATTTGAGCCGGTCTATTGTAGCCGGCAGCCGTTTTTCCTCGTTGAATGCAGGGATGACGATCGAAAGTGAGCGGGTCAAAGCGATTATAATAGCCTATTTCCCCCAAAGGAGAACCGTTTGTCCTTGGAAGACGAGCTGCTTCGGCAGCGCTGGGCGCGCATCCCCGAAATCGAAAAACTGGGCCATCACCCCTTTGGAAAGCGGTACGATTTCACCCACACCATCCCCGAGATCCTCACCGCCTACGGCTCCAAGGCAGCCGAGGAGCTTTCTCCTCAATTGAGGGTTCGCATCGCCGGCCGCGTGAAAACTATACGCAGCAAAGGTAAGGCCGGCTTCGCGCATCTGGCCCAGAATGGAGAGCAGCTCCAGGTCTACGTCCGCAGCGACGCCGTTAGCCCAAACGATTTCCGCCTCTTTCAGATGCTCGACATCGGCGACATCATCGGCGCCGAGGGCTATCTGTTCCGAACCCGCACCGGAGAGCTTTCCGTGCACGTCGACCGCCTCGAGTTTCTCTCAAAAACCCTGTTGTCTATGCCCGAGAAGTGGCATGGCCTGGAGGATGTCGAGACCCGCTACCGCCAGCGGTATCTCGATCTCATCGCCAATCCCGAATCGCGAAAAGTCTTCGTCACTCGCAGCCGGATTATCGCCTCGCTGCGCCGCCAGTTGGAAGAGCGCGGATTCATCGAGGTCGAAACGCCCATGATGCAGCCGCTTTACGGCGGCGCAACCGCCCGGCCTTTCATCACCCATCACAACACTCTCGATATCGATCTTTACCTCCGCATCGCCCCCGAGCTCTATCTGAAACGTCTCGTGGTCGGCGGCCTCGAACGAGTTTATGAGATCAATCGCAATTTCCGCAACGAAGGTCTCGGCTTCAAGTACAACCCGGAATTCACCATGCTGGAGTTCTATCAGGCCTACACCGACTATCGCGGCCTCATGGATCTCACCGCCGAACTGCTCAAGCAGGTGGCTCTCGATGCCGTCGGCTCAGCCGAGGTCGAGTACGAAGGCAGGCGCCTGGATTTCGCGAACCTACGCCGCTTCTCCATGCGCGAAGCCGCCGTCGAGTTCTGGCCAGGAGCCGACAAGCCCACCCTCGACAACGTTCGCGATCCCGAGTGGCTCCTCCGCCACTCCGACAAAAGCACTCCCGGCGAAGCGCTCGCCGACATTTTCGAGCGTGTGGCCGAATCCCAGCTCGTTCAGCCGACCATCATTTACGACTATCCGGTCGAAACCTCACCACTGTCCAAAAACAAACCCGACGACCCGGCGTTCGTCGAGCGCTTCGAGGTTTACGCTGGAGGTATGGAGATCGGCAACGCTTACACCGAGCTGAATGATCCGCAGGAGCAGCGCCGCCGCTTCGAAATGCAGCTCGCCATGCGCGAGAAGGGCGATGAAGAGGCGCACCAGATGGATGAGGACTACCTGCGCGCCCTCTGTTATGCCATGCCGCCGGCGGGAGGCGAAGGCATCGGCGTCGATCGCCTCACCATGCTGCTCACCAATACCCACACTATCCGCGATGTGATCCTGTTCCCGCTCCTGCGCCCGGAAGGCGAAATCGGCATCGCGGACCGCCTGCGCGCGCTCGAGACCTGACCCCGTGGCCTCGGGATTCGAAACTTTCGTCGCCCGCCGCTACCTGCGCGCCAAGCGCAAAGAGGCTGTGGTTTCCATCGTCACGGTGATCTCGGTCGTGGGCGTGGCTGCCGGCGTCATGGCGCTCATCATCGCGCTTGCCGTGAACAACGGCTTCCGCAATGAGTTGCAGAAAAACCTGCTCGGTGCCACCGCTCACGTGGATGTCCTCGAAAAGGAGCCGTCCACCGGCATCGAGAACTGGGAAGCGCTGGCCGCCAGGCTGCGAAAAATTCCCCACGTCGTGGCCGTAGCCCCCGCGCTCTACAGTCCCATTTTTTTTCAGGGACCCGCCCTTTCCAAAGGCGGCATCCTCAAGGGTGTCGACGTCGATCTCGAATTACAGACCACCGACATTCTCCACCGCATGCAATCTGGCTCCGCCGATCGCCTGAAGAAGCAGGACGCGTTCCCCGGCATCATCATGGGCTCGACGCTGGCCCGCGATACCGGTATGACGCTCAACGGCGTGGTCACTACCGTCAGCCAGGGCGAATTGACCCCGTTCGGCCCTAGACCCAACGTCCGGAAATTCCGCGTCGTCGGCATCTTTGAAACCGGCTTCTTTCAGCTCGACGAGTCCTGGGCCTTCACTTCGCTTGCGAGCGCGCAGCAGGCACTATCGCTGCCTGACGTGGTGAACGAGATTGAACTGAAACTCGATGACCAGAACCTGGCTCCCCAGGTCACCAAAGCCGTCCAGCGTCTCCTCAGCCCGAAGCTGGCGGCCACCAACTGGATCGAACAGAACAAACCGCTGTTCAACGCCTTTCGCATCGAGAAGTACGTGACCATCCTCACCATCGGCCTGATTGAGCTCGTCGCGGCCCTCAACATTCTCATCTCGCTGGTCATGATGGTCATGGAAAAATATCGCGACATCGCCGTCCTCATGTCCATGGGCGCCCGGCGCAACCAGATCCGCAAAATCTTCATGCTGCAAGGCATGCTGATCGGCATCACCGGGACCGCGATCGGGCTGGTGGTCGCATATACGCTCTGCTATTTCGCCGGCCATTTTCGCTGGATCCGCCTCGATGAGCAGGTCTACGCCTTGAGCTACGTCCCCTTCGAGCCGCGCGCCTGGGACGGCGTCTGGGTCGCCGCCATGGCCATTCTCATTAGCTTCCTCGCCACCATCTATCCTGCCCGCAATGCCAGCCGCCTCGCGCCTACCGAAGTGCTGCGCTACGAGTGAGCCAGGCTACCGCTTTTTTTTCCTGCGGGACGT
>JASHOO010000490.1 GCA_030041035.1 Bryobacteraceae bacterium
GGCCTGGGCAGCACCGGTGCGGTCGCTCCAGCAGAGCAGGAACTGGCCTTTGCGCGAGATGGTGCGCTGGTAGTAGGCGGGCAGGTGGGTGGAGTAGGACGGGCTGGTGAGGCGGTAGACGTCGAGCTCGGTCGCGGGATCGGGAAAGTGCTCAAAATCGGAACCGAACAGGGCGCCCCTGCCGCGCTCGGAAGCCAGGCCGGATGCCGCAAATAGCGCGAGCAGCGAGCGGCGCGTCCACAGGCGCGGCGGCGCCGCGAGGGGGCCCATAAACTGATGGTAACAAGTTCAGCGGAAATGCCGGATCGCGTGCGGTGTTAATTCGCTCCGAGCGAGCGGGCGGCTTATTTGGTCCAGTCGTCCTTGGTGCTGGTCCCCCCGTCAGTCCACGTGACCGTAATCGCCTGAAACGCAAACTTAATCTCTTCTTGCTGATAGGTGTCGTGTGTGTTGTGGGACCCACCACCCTCGGGCACCCGGTGAATACCCGCGAGGCTGGCGTTGGTCAAAGTTATGATCAGGGAAGGCAGCGGATGCTGGCTTGACGGGTAGATACACAGTTTTGCCTGACTGATTACCTCCAGATTGACCGCGGCGGTGAGGTAGAGAGGGCTTGCCGCACCTAACTCTTTGGTGATTGTGACCGGCCAATGCCGGCGGTTTCCCCCATGGCCCCCGTGGTTCTGAGAATTGATCACGGAGATGATGTTCCGCGGAGTGAGAATGAGCGTACCCAGCTTCATCTCATGTAGCCGGCTGGGCCCGAAGATCGACGGACCGCCCGTTATCTGCCCTTCATGAGTGCCCTTCGCGTGAACAATCTCTATAAACATTCGAAATGCTCCTCGGTCAAGTTCGACTATCCTACCGGGCATTGATTGTACCCTGAAACGCCGGATCCGCGCGCCGCCCGATGCGCACTCTTTTCAGGCACAAAGTACTATTCCGATGCCCCAGTTTTGTAACCTCCAGCGCCGCGATGCGAATGGGGCGTTTCAGGTGACGCTCAGAAGTTGTCGATCATCCACACGTTGGCGTTAGAGCTGGTTCCCTGCATGGCCATGTGACGGCCATCGGGGGAAGGAACGCCCCAAATCCTATCCGATTGAGTCTGCTGCCAGATGGGTTGCACATTGCCCTTCAGATCGACGTGCAACAGGGTAGAGCCATTGGCGCTCTGAGTCGCGATGAACATGCTCCTGGAATCCGGGGCCCAATCGAGAGAGCTGAGAAGGAAATGAGCTTTGAGCGTAATGGTGCGAGTCTCGCCGCCATGCAGGGGAATGAAGTGGATTTGATCGGCGTTCCAGTGCTCCTTCAAATACGCGATCTGGAGGCCATCGGGAGAGATGGCCCAATGGTAATCGCCGTCGGGCTCGGTGGGAATGTGCAGTAACAGCTTGCCCTTTCCATCCATCGGATCGAACGCGGTCAGGGTTAGGTCTCGCTGGTCAGGACTCCTGGAACTGTAAATGCAAACGTTCGCCGCCCGGCCACTACACCGAAGATCATTCAAGAATCTCACTTCGAACAAAGCTTGAGGCGCGCCGCCGCTGACCGAGAGACGGTAGAATTCCCGCAACGTTCCCACCGGCGCATTGCTCGGGTGAGCCGCAAAGATGATCCACGAGCCGTCAGGAGAGAGCCGGAACCATCCGGCACTCGGATCCGATGAGGTGCCAACGAGCTGCGGAGTGCTTCGGTCGAGCGCTTGCTTGTAGATGTTGAAACCTCCGCTTCGATCGGATCCGAAGATGACCTCGCGAGAATCGGCGGTCCAGGCGGTGGGCTGGTTGGCATATTCGTCTGCCGTCAAGCGATGGACATTGAGCAGCCGGTTACCATCATTCGTAAGGTCCCCGACAAACACCGTCTGGTGCGAGTTTCCGCGCGAAAAGGCCAGGTGCCTGCCGTCCGCCGTCGCGGTCAACCCGAAAACCCAGAACCCCGACCAATCGGTGAGCCGGCGCGGCCTATCTCTCGGGGCACCGGTCTCACCGTCTACTCGGATTTCCCACAGGTTGAACGCCGACGAGCTGCCAACTCCGTCTGCCCGCGAATAGACGAAACGTTCTCTCGATACCCAGCAGTAGGACCGTAGGTGGAGGTCGGAGATGATCTGCGTGTTATTGGCTCCGTTGAGATCGCAAGTCTGCACAGATTCCACCACGTGATCGCCCTCCAGGCGCACGTTCCCGTAAGCGATTCGGCGGCCCGTTGGGGACCAGGAGGCAGCGATGTAGGCGGATTGCTCGCCCGCGGTCAGGATCTTGTGCGGGGCTTCTCCCTGAGGACCCATGAGCCAAATGCTGCGGTAGCCGTTTTCAAGGGGCTCGGCCATATACGTGATGTAGGAACCATCCGGCGAAACAATGCCCTGGCTCTCCACGCCGTCAGCGATCTTCCTCGGCGCTCCTCCCAGGATGGGGACCGACCACAAGCTGCCCCCCTGCCCGAGAACGCCAAGCCCTGCGACGAAGCGAGTCGAATCCGGATACCAGGAGTTGAAGTACCAGTAGCCCTGTTCAGCCGGAACGCCGGGGGGCATAGGTACGGTTTGTGTCTCACCGGTCCCCAACAGTTGAATATGAATGCCGCTCTGATCCGAGTAGCCGAGGTATTTGCCGTCGGGAGAAATGGCCGGGAAGTTCACAGGCAGGTCCTGCGGATTGGCGGTGAGCCTGCGTTGGTTGAATTGCCGGAGGGATTCGGGGCGCCGGCTGAGGATCCAGGCCGTTCCGGCGACGGCGGCGAGGACCAGTCCGAGAGCCGCGATTGTCCAGGGCCAGCGCGTGCGGACGGGAACGCTCTGTACCTGCGGGCGCGCGGGCGGGGTGGACGCTGCCTCGGCTGATTTTCCCGAGGCGAGGTCGCGCTTCAGGCGTTTGAGGTCGGCACGCAGTTCGGCAGCGGTCTGGGAGCGCAGGTCACGATCTTTTTCGAGCGCCTTGTTGATGATCTCGGCGAGTTGACCGGGGATTTCGCGGTTGAGTTCGACGGGCGCGACCGGCGCTTTGTGGAGAATGGCGTCGAACACGGCTGCGGTGGTGTTGCCGTTGAACGGGCGCGCGCCGGTGGCCATTTCGTAGAGCACGACGCCGAACGAGAACAGGTCCGTGCGCACGTCGAGTTCTTCCCCCAGGGCCTGCTCGGGCGACATGTAAGCGACGGTTCCCATGGCTGAGCCAGGGCTGGTCAACATGGCTTCGGTCGCAGCGGAGGTGGGCGTAGAACCGTGTTCGGGTTCGGCCGCCACTTTTGCCAATCCGAAATCCAGAATCTTGGCCTGGCCGCGCCGCGTCACGAAGATGTTGGCGGGCTTGATATCGCGATGCACGATGCCCTTGGCGTGGGCGGCGTCGAGTGCGTCGGCGATTTGAATGGCGAGATCGACGAGCTCATCGGTTTTGAGGGACTTGCCGGAGATGCGATCGCGCAGGGTTTGCCCTTCGAGCAGTTCCATGGCGAGAAAGGGGCGGCCCTCGTGCTCGCCGACGTCATAGACCACGCAGATGTTGGGATGGTTCAGCGCGGAGGCGGCGCGGGCTTCGCGCTGGAACCGCTCGAGCACGGCTGGATCGGCGGCGTAATCCTCGGGCAGAAACTTCAGAGCGACGGTGCGGCCGAGGCGCGTGTCTTCGGCTTTGTACACCACGCCCATACCGCCCGAGCCGAGCTTTTCGAGAATGCGGTAATGCGAGACGGTGACGCCAATCATGAAGCGGGCTGATTTGCCAGGATAAACCAGAAGCCGCGCGGCAGTCTAATTCGCTTCAACGGTCCAAGCAGTCCGCACATCGCGCCTCAGTAGTCTTGTGTGCGTTTAACCCGCTCGATTATCTAAGAATCCCAGAATCTTGTCCAAACAATCGGGTCCAGCTCAGTTGCCTTATTCAATGAATTTCCATACACCGCCGGCGACTTTTTCCAATTCTTCGTCCCTGAGGCTGCCGGTGGCAGCGAGATCGATGTTCAACTCGGTGACGGCTTTGCCCGTTGCCTTCTTGATTTGCTCCTGTTGCTCGTCGGTGAGCTTGATGGTCAGTTTGCTTCCAGCCATGGTGTTGCTCCTTTTGGCGTTGCCAAGTTGTGACTGCCGCTCGCGCGGCCTCGTCTTATATAGCGGAAAACATGTTGCCAAACTCTAATGGAGATTGGCGGTGGGCGGAATGATGGCACGGGCAACGGTCCGTGTCAAGCCTCCCAGCGACAGCCGCGACAGCCGCCCAGCGGGGTGCCCAGTGCGGGCCTGCCTCGTCTGTGCGGTCACCATTAGGTTCCAATTCTGTTGAAGCTAAGCTTAGCAGCGCCGCTACCAACCTTCTCCAGTTCCTCCTCAGTTAATCCCCCTTGGGACGCCAGATCAAGGCTCAACTCGCGGAGAGTTTTCCCGGTCGCTTTCTGAATCTGCTTCTGTTGGTCTTCGGTGAGTTTGATCGTTAATTGGTTTCCAGCCATGGTCGTTCCTCCTCCTTGGATTCACACGATACGGCACCCTCTATAGCGAGAACCACACCGCCAAACTGTCATCAAGATTGGGCTGCGGGCGGAATGATGGCACGGGCGACAGCCCGTGTCAAGGCTCCCAGCGGGCGCTCAAGGGTGCGCGGCGAGACTTTCGTAGAAAGAGTGTAGGTGTTGTTCGTAGCCGGCGCCGGCGGTCTCGACGATGTCATTGTGATGTGCGCCGGGGACGATCCAGAATGATTTGGGTTC
>JASHOO010000491.1 GCA_030041035.1 Bryobacteraceae bacterium
TGTTGTAGACGTCGCGCAGCGGCTCATTGGCGGTGGTGGCGCCCGGCTCGAGCACGGCGTAATTCATATCCCGTCGTGTTTCGAGTTTTCGTCCCATCGTGCCCACGTAAGCGGCATCCACCAGCCAGTCCCGGGCGAGCTGATATTGCACCTGGAAATCGTACTGGTAAGCGTAAGGGGTGGCAAAATGCGGGTCCATCACGGTGACGTTAACCGGGGCGTATTGCGCAAAGTTGTATGGCTGTCCGGGCGTGCCTGTCTTGAACGGGAACGGATTGGTGGTGAAAGGAGCCACGCCCACCGCCGTCTGGTAGGGCATGGCCATGTTGCTGGCACCGGGGATCGCCACCTGCGCGCCGTAGGGAAGGGTACCCAGGAACTGCAAAGTCAGCTCCGCTTCAGGGACGTTATAAAAGACGCCAAAACCGGAACGAATGCTCAGCTTGCCCGTTCCGGTCGGATCCCAAGCCATGCCCAAGCGCGGGGCGAAGTTGTGGTAATCGGCATTGTAGGTCGAGCGTGAGATGCCGGAATCGCCGGGGAACGCCAGGCCCACCGGGGCAGTTGGAAAAACCGTCGATTGCTGGCCCGCGCGGAAGGCATCGACTTCGTTGTGGATCTCGGTCCACGGGACGCCATAGTCCCAGCGCAATCCGAAGATCAGCGTAAAGGTACGCGCCATTTTAAAACTGTCTTGGGCGAAAGCACTGAAGAACTTATCGCGGTAACCCTGCTTGTTCGAGTTGGATTGATCGTAAAGCCCCAAAATATAGCCGTTGGCAAAGTCATTAACGGCGTCAAAGTTCGGGTCGCTCGTGGGCAGACCAGGCAAGGCCGGCACCAGGCCTGACTGCGTGGCACCGCCGGAGAAGAACATGTAGCCGTTGTTGATGAAGTCAAAGAGCTGGTTCTGCTCGTAAGCCCGGAACTCTCCGCCAAATTTCACGGTATGCCGCCCCTTGATCCAACTCAAGCTGTCCGCATACTGCCAGGTGTTATCGGCGCGGGTTTGCGGCCCCTCATAAGTGTTGCCCACATTGAGGGTATTGATGAAGATGTCCGGCGGACCGGCGGCGGCGGGATCATCCGGAATGATGCCGGTGAACCCAAGGCTTGCCGGGCTGTCGTGGTTCTGCGGCACAACTCCGGGCGTGTAATTGCGGTGGAAGGAGAACAGCGCTTCATTGACGACAGTGGGTGAGAAGGTGTGGGTGTCGTGCATCGCCACGTTGTAATCCGTATTCAGGTCGAGTTCGCCGAAGCCGGGAACGGTGGGCCCGCTGAAGGAGAACGGCGTGTTCTCGGTAGAGGTCTCGGTGAACATCGAAAGGGAAAGATAGTTCCGGTCGGAGAAGCGGTGGTCGACTTTAAAGAGACCCTGATCGCGCGAAAATCGGTCCGTGGGAGCACTGAAGTTGACGTCGGTAAAGCCCGGCGAGGGCAGCGGAGTGATGCCGACGATAGCTTTGGCGGCCGGCACGCCGTTGGCTAAAATCGCGGCGCGCTCGACGTCGCTGAATACCGTGCCGGAGCTGGTTTCGCCAAACACGCGCCGGAAGCCCAGATAGGAAGCGAAGAAGAAAGTCCGGTTCTTGATGACTGGGCCACCCACGTTGGCGTCAAAATCGTTCAGGTTGTAGGGTGGGTTGGCGACACCTGCCTCGTTCGAAAAGAAGTTATTGGCGTTCAGAACCTTGTTGCGGAAAATCTCGGTTGCCTGGCCGTGGAACGAATTGGTACCCGACTTGATGGTGAGTTCAATCTGCGCCCCGGAGTTCCGGCCATACTCCGGGTTCATCGCGCCGGTGACCACGCGAAACTCACCAATCGCATCCGGCGATATGATATCGGGCCCTGACGGCACGTTGATGGCCAGATCGTTGGCATCGGCGCCATCCAGAATGTAGTTGTTCGCCTGCGAGCGTTGGCCGTTTACGGTGAAAGGCCCCACCACCTCGCTAGGGGAGTCGGCACGCGTCATGGCAACGCCGGGCTGCAATTCGACGAGATCCAGCGCATCGCGGCCGGCATTACTCGACAGAATGGGCAGATCCGGGATGGTGGTCAGCGACCGGCCGAGTTGGGCATCGTCCGTATTCACCTGCGAGGCGGTGGACTCGACGGTCACGCTTTCGTTGACCTTCCCTACCTCGAGCCGCACGTCCATGTGGAGGACGCCTAACACCAGCAGGCGCTGCGGGGTGAGCACGGTTTTGGCAAAGCCCGGGGCTTCGACTGTAACGCTATACATGCCGGGCGGCACGTCGGCAAAGACGTACAAACCGCTGCCACCGGAAGTAGTCTTGTTCCGGATCCCGGTATCGGTATTGATAGCGGTAACGGCCGCGCCGGCAACCGCGCCGCCGCTGGCATCCGTTACCGTCCCGGTGATGGTTCCTGTTGCTCCCGTGGCTCCTTGACCCCACGCGGCAGCCACGCACAGTAGCGCGAGTAAACCTGTTCCCAGTGCCTTACTTAGAAATCTCATCCCATCCCCCTGCTTAAAGCACCGTTTGGCTAAGTGCTATTAAAGTCCAGATACGCCAGATCATACGCTACAACTGGGGTGATTTCAATGTTTTTCATGGTAAACCGAGCGCAATGCTGTTGGAGTTCCGGGGTAAGACGGATCAGGTCGCGCCCGGCCGGACCGGTCGCGTTAACCGTAACGCGAACCAATAATGGTGTTTCTTGGGAGGTCAACTCCAAGAATTGTTTACATTTGTTAAGCACGGAACCCGGCCACATGACGGGTCGTCTTTGCCGCCCCCATGGTGGACCATGATGGGTGCGCATCCAAGGTTGACCATTGGAGACCACCGCAGGCTGGCTTCCTGTAAACTAAAGTGCATGAAACGACTGGAGCCGGTGATCTGGGCCAAAGGCACATTTCTCACGCCGCAGCATCTCCAGATCCAAGACCGGTTCCTCGAGAACACGCTCCAGTTCCGGCTGGACGCGCTAACGTTCCGTCCCTGGGGGTTCCGGCAGCTTCAAGTGAACCAGGAACTGCTGCCGGCAGGAACGTTTGCGATTTCCAGCGCATCGGGCATTCTGCCAGACGGCCTGTTGTTTGATATCCCCAACTCGGATCCGGCGCCCGCGCCAAAACCCATCGCCGATCTTCTTGGCCCCGACCAGGAGGAGATCGCCGTGTATCTGGCGATTCCGCAGTATCGCGAGCGAGGGCTGAACATCTCGCCTCCCACGCGGGATGCCGACACGCGTTATCGCGCGGAAATCGAGACGTTCAAGGATGAGAACACCGGCATGTCGGAACGGCCGGTGCAGGTGGCGCGCAAGAATTTCCGGATTCTGGCAGAAGGCGAGAGCCGGGAGGGCTGCTCGGCGCTGCGCGTGGCCAACATCAAGAAAACGCCGGCCGGCACGTTTCAGATGGACCCGCGCTTTGTTCCGCCGTTGCTGGATTACACCGCCAGCGATTACCTGGTCTCGATCGCACGGCGGCTGGTGGAGATTCTTTCGGCGCGGAGCAGCATGCTTTCCGGAACGCGGCGGCAGAAAAACCAGAGCCTGGCGGACTTCACTACGGCCGACATCGCCAGCTTCTGGCTGCTCTACACCATCAACAACTATTTCCCGATGCTCCGGCACTTGTTCGAAACGCGCCGCGGGCATCCGGAAGAACTATACGCCGCCATGCTGTCTCTGGCCGGGGCGCTGACCACGTTTTCGCTCAAGATTCATCCGCGCGATTTGCCGCTTTACGATCACGACGATCTCGGCCCCTGCTTCACGGATCTGGACGAGAAGTTGCGGCTGCTGCTGGAGACGGTGGTGCCAAGTAATTTCGTTTCGCTGCCGCTAAAGCTGGTGCAGCCGGCGATCTACGCGACTCCCATCGAGCAGGACAAGTATCTGGCCAACACCAAAATGTATCTGGCG
This sequence comes from Bryobacteraceae bacterium, assembly GCA_030041035.1. Taxonomy (GTDB): domain Bacteria; phylum Acidobacteriota; class Terriglobia; order Bryobacterales; family Bryobacteraceae; genus QHXW01. The sequence goes on from JASHOO010000491.1 coordinate 3,907, forward strand.
GTGAGCGCGGAGATGAACCAGGCGGATCTGATTAACAAGACGCCGCACCTGGTCAAGGTCTGTTCGGCGAATCATATCGAGCACCTGGTGCGGCAGGCGCTGCCGGGAGTGCCGCTGATGCATGTGGCCACGCCGCCCAGCTCGATTCCCATGAAGCTGAACTTTCAATACTTCAGCATGAGCCAGACGGGCCTGGCGTGGGAAGCGATCACGCGCGCGCGTAACCTGGCGGCATACGTTCCCGGCGACTTCCCCAACCCGCAACTGGAATTGGTCATTCTTCTGCCGCAGGCGGTATGAGGGCGGATTCAGCGGCGGAAGTAGCCGCGAGTTTCATCGCGGCAATCAACGCCCACGACGTCGAGGCGATCTGCGGGCTGATGACGGAGGACTTCGTTTTTGTCGATTCCATTGGCCACGTGGTCCAGGGCCGCGAGAACATGCGGTCGGGGTGGGAGGGCTATTTCAAATGGTTTCCCGACTATCAGATCAGCGTCGAAGACACGCTGGAAGCCGGCGGCTTGGTGGCGATGCTCGGATCGGCCAAAGGAACACTGTGCAAGCGAGGTGTGATGAAACCGGAAAACTATTGGCAGGTGCCGGCCGCTTGGAAAGCCATTGTCCGCGGCGGTCGGATTACCGAGTGGCGGGTCTATGCGGATAACTACCAGACCGTCAAGATGGTTCGCGGGGAATGACCGGCGTGGGAGCGTTTTTTTGTTAAAATAAGTTGGTTATGTCGATTCCCAATGTGAAGCGGTTCCGGCCCTTCTGCCCGACCTGCAACGAAAATTTCACCATCATGGCGGTTCTTCCTCGCGAAGCGGACATAGACCAATATCTGAGCGATGCCGTGGCGCGCCACGATCACAAGGCGTTCCAGGAATCCAAGCAGGCCCACTTCAAGATCCGCGTCGGTCAGCAGAAGCAGAAGAAAGCCAAGTAAGTTTGTTTCAGAGGCGGGCCCGCACGGTGCGCAGGGCCCGCAGCCCTTCCTCGGCTACCTGATAGTCCCCATCATGGCTAAGTTTCTCCAGGCACGGCACCGAGTCTTGCCCTCCGCTGGCCGCAAGCACGCGGGCCAGGTAGATTTTCTCGTCCTTGGTCCCGTTCTCGGCAGCATGATAAAGCGGCGGCCGTAACGCGGGATTGCGTGAGATTTCAACCAGGTACGCATAGGCCACGCCGCGGTACCCGACCGAGTTCACGGTGTTGATAAGAAGCTGATAGGGGCTGAATTCCGAGATCTCGGTCTTGCCGAGCAGAACCTCGGCGAAGGCCAAAGCCAGCCGCGGCGACATTTTGCTTTCGTCTTTGAAGGCCGCGTCGATCATGGGCAGATCAGTCGGATTTCGAAGCCGCCCGAAGCCCTCGGCCGCGGCCGCGCGCAGGCCCTCGTCTTTGTCGTGCAGGTATTTGCCGAACACCCCGCGACTCTGCTGATCGGGGAGCATGGCGAGCGAAGTGAGCGCGTCCCGCTTCACCTTGATGTTGCGCGAGTGCTCGAGCACTCCGAGCAGTTCCGGCACGGCGGCTTTATCTCGCAGCAGGCCGACGGTCTCGATCGCGGCAAGCTGCACTCTTTCATCCAGGTCGTGAAGAAGGAAGGTGACGCCGGACGCTGCCGATTCGTCGCGGATCTTTTCGAGCGCGATGAGCGATTCGTAAATCACGTCGCTATCCTTGGAACGGCACGCCGCCAGGAGATCGGGCACCGCCGTTTTGGCGCGCAGAATACCCAGCGCACGTGCGGCGTTGGCGCGCGCCGGCGCGCTGCCCGCATTGCGCACCAGATTGCTGATGGCCTGAATCACGTCCGGCCGCGGAACGACATACGGATCAATCACCTGATCGTTGGTGTCCGTGAACTTCCCCTTAACATCCGTACCGAAACGCTTGAGGGAGGCGCCGAGTCCGTGCTGCACATAGCCCGGCAGATAGAAATTCACCAGGCCGTCGGTGGCGCGAATCTGCACCTCGGCATCGCTGTCGGCCGTCGCCTGAATCAGCGGAGTCAGGCTGCCTTGAGTGCCGATCTCCGTGATGGCCTTCACCGCTTCGATGCGGATATCGAGATCGGGATTGCGCAGCAGTTCCTGCAACTGTGGCAGAGCGCTCGAACCCTGCTTGGACATGGCGCGAACGTCTTTGGGCCGCAGCGGCGCCTGTGCCGCAGCGGACCAAACTCCAAGCACACACACACCGGCCAGCAGAAGTGCTCGATTACAATGCATATTTTTACTGTAAGACACCGGTTTTAACGTGTCTATCCCGAAGCCGACGCCCGGCCTACCGCGCGAATTCCACTTCCACGCGACGCGGAATCAGACCGGCCTCATAGCCCAGATCGAGCATCTTTTGCGCCGCCTTGGGCACGATCTCGCCGCAATCCACGGTGTATTGATTGACGTACATGCCCACGAACTTGTCCGCCAGACGCGTATCCATATCGCGCGCGAATTGCAGCGCGTAGCTGAGCGCCTCCTCGCGGTGATCCAGCGCATACTGGATACTCTCCCGCATCAGCCGGCAGCACTCGCTTTGAACCTCGGCGGGCAGCGAGCGCAACAGCGCATTGGCGCCCAGGGGCAGAGGCAGATCAAATTTCGTTTTCCACCAGCGGCCCAGATCGAGGATGCGATGCAAACCCGTCTTGTGATAAGTCAGTTGAGCTTCGTGAATGATCAGCCCGAGATCGACGGAGCGTTCGCTCACCGCGGTCAGGATTTTGTCGAACGGCGTCACCACAGCTTCGAAATCGGGCTCGTAGAGCTTGAGCGCGAGATAGGCGCTGGTGAGCTTCCCCGGCACGGCGATGCGCTTACTGCGAACTTCATCCGGTTCCATGGGCCGCATGGCTACCAGCATGGGACCGTAGCCGTCACCAATGCTCGATCCGCTCGCCATCAACACATACTTGTCCGCCACGTGGGGGTAGGCGTGATACGAAATCGCAGTGAGATGGTACTGGCCTTCGAGCGCTTTGCGATTCAGCGATTCAATGTCCTCCAGCACGTGCCGAAACGTCACCAGCGAGGACCGGATCTTTTTGGTGGCCAGCCCATAGAACATGAACGCATCGTCCGAGTCCGGACTGTGCGCAGTGACAATTTCCCTGGGTGGAGCAGGCATGAAGGGTGAAAGGCTTCCACCAGTATCACACGGTGGGTGGCCCGGAACAAATCACGAACGAGAAAGCCGCGAAAATGGAAAAAGAGCGGCCACACCATAGATCCCTCGGAACTCGAAGAGCTCGTTGCCGATCATCGGTGCCGCGCAAGAGCGCGCTACACGTGGGGAAAACTCCACCCACGTACGGTCCGATCGTTCGTCACTCTTCTCACTCCATGTCCTAAGGAATCAGGTGCGACCGCCCTCATCCTTGCCCGGTTCTATCTGTGTCACCTCCTGCCGCCGTGTTGCGCGGCGCATTTGGCCTTGGAAACCTTTTACCGAGCTGGTTCCTGACTGCGATTGTGCTCCGGGTGGCGCGGGTTGTCAATAGTATCAAAATCTTATGATAGTGGTTTACGATGTCAGTCCAGAATCGGGGTATGGTTTCAAACATTAAGGCAAGTGACTGACGCATGCTGCCTCGCTGGCTTCGCAAAAAGGAGAGACCGCTCACCGGTGCCCCCGCGGTGCGCCGGCAAAAAACTTACTCAGCGCAAACGGGCTACGTCTACCAGTATTTTTACGAAGGCCAGCGGCCATCGTCGCCCGAAACCGGCATCGAATATGTTTTCGATGTCTCTGCGGATCGCAAGACCTCTTCGCCGGTGTCGGTATTGCTCAGCACTGAGGCGCTCGAGAACTGGGAGGGCGAGAATGGCAGAACGCTGAGCAGCACGGAGCGTTATGCCATCGCCAAGATGGCCCTGTTCCAGGCTTTCGACGAACGCGCGACGCCGGATGCGATGCGCGAACCCGTGCGTGTGACTCCAGGCAGTGTGCGCGCCATTCTGGCGAACCTGGATATCGACTGAGTTATCATGAGGAGGCGGCACATGTCTTTGCCACCGATCTCCGCTCTCAATCACCTGGGAAACCGCTGCTTCTCTTTCTATCCACCCATCCTCAACATCGAACATAACGAATGGTTTTTCCGGCGAGGAACGTGGTCGGAAATCCTGGTGGTGAACTCCCAAAGCGCTCTGGAAATCTGGATTCCACGCCGCTTTTTGGGTGAGGTTTCACTCATTGAAGATCCGGTCGTGATCGTCGGATTGGTGAAAGAGCTGGAATACAGAGAAGGCGCGGTGTGGCCGCATCAGCGGCGCGTGATTGAAATGCCGTTGGCCGTAGGCGAGCGCGCGCGACCACCCGAGGCCCACCACGATAGCCTTGCGCCCGTGATCGGCATTCGCACCGAATCCGTGACCGAATCCCGCATGGGCCGGCTGGTCGGACTCGCCATCCTCGCCGGCGCGATCGGCGTGACGTGCTTCGTCGGCGTGAGCGTGTTTCGCGATGGATCGCTCAAGCCGCGCGCAGCCTATAACGCGGGCGACCAGAGATACCGCGAGCTCGCTCCCGACGATGATTACTACGCCGTTTTGCGCCTGCTCGGTCCGCCGGCCGCCGACGAGTGGCTGGCCAGTTCCCGCGGCGTTCAGTTTCGCAGATTGTGGTATCCAGTGCGCGGCTATTCCGTCATCCTCATGGGCCGTTCCCGCTCGAGCGCGCGCTACATCGGAGTCATTGACGCCAACCGGAACCCGATCTACGCGGCGGCCCCGCATGGCGGCGGAAACGCCCTCGCGACTCTGAAGAGCCTGAAATAATTCTGAAGATGCCGCAAGCGACTTCTGTCGAAGCAGCCGCTCCCCCATTGTGGAAAAGGATTCTGCGCCATCTGCTGTGGGCCGCCGTGGCGGCGGTCGCCGCGTTTTGCCTGGCCGCCATCGCACTCAACCGCGGCGAGCGTATCAATAGCGCCTGGCTGGTGCTCGCGGCCGCCTGCACTTACGCACTAGGGTACCGCTTCTACGCCAGGTTCATTGCCGCGCGTGTGATGGCGCTCAATAACCAGCGCGCTACCCCGGCCGAACGGCTGCAAAACGGCCACGACTTCGAGCCCACCAACAAGTGGATTCTGTTTGGGCATCACTTCGCCGCCATTGCGGGTCCGGGACCGCTGGTGGGCCCGGTTCTGGCCGCGCAGTTCGGTTATCTCCCCGGAACGCTGTGGATCATCATCGGCGCGGTGCTCGGCGGTGCCGTGCAGGATTTCGTGATCCTTTTCGCCTCCATGCGGCGCGACGGCAAATCGCTCGGGCAGATGGCGCGGGAAGAGATTGGCAAACTGGGCGGGTTTATCGCGCTGCTGACGGTGCTGCTCATTATGATCATTCTGCTTGCGGTGGTGGCGCTGGTCGTGGTCAACGCGCTGGCCGGCAGTCCGTGGGGAACGTTCACCATCGCC
>JASHOO010000492.1 GCA_030041035.1 Bryobacteraceae bacterium
CGCGTTCGAGTTCCTGGATAAGCCGGAGTTTTTCGTGCAGCTTGTCTCTTTCCCGCTGGTGAAGCTGGTCGGACGCACCTTTGGCTTGTGGAAGAAGGGGCTTGCCGGCGATGCGGGTTCTTGGAATATCTACGGCAAAGTTCAGCAATTGGTGGGCGCGGCGCTCGCAGGCCAGGTTCTCGAGTTCTTCTCGATATTTCAGCCGGTGGCTGAAGGGTACGCAAAGCGCGCCAGGAGTACGATAAGAACCCTGCGCGACCCGAGAATCGCGAACTTTAACATCGTCTCATCGCCTGGCCGCGCGCGGCAGGATGGCAACTACTTCTTCACCGAACTGACAAAACGCAAGTTCGCCGTGGGTGAGTTGATTGTCAATCGGCTCTGGCCTGAACTGGGCCTCAGTCTGTCGCCTGAAGCTTCCCCCGCCTCCCGCAGCCTGGTTGGCTGGTATGAAAGTGTGTGCGCCAAACAGCGCGCCGACCGCGACAAGGCCGGTGCCGCATGGCGGGGCAAAGGAGCGCGCGTGATCGATTTGCCTGAACTGGCGCTGGACATCGACGGTGGTCCGGCGTTGGCGCGGATCGCCGAACATCTCAGGAGAAGTTGAAACGGCACTAGAGAGCCTGGACGGCGGCGTCCGGCGCGGCTCAGGGGCGCCGCCCTACTGAAGCCGCTTCAGAGATCGAAGGCGGCCTCGAGATCGCGCATTCCGCCCTGGGCTGAAATCCGGCGGGCGATACGCGCGACACCAGACAGCGTGGCACCGGGTTCAATGTGCGCCCTTTCAAACGCCGGAATGCGAAGCCACATGCTCTCATTTCGGCAAACCGGGGCGCAAAAGCGGGAAACAGATACGCCGGTGAAGCCAGGGGTGATCACAGGTTGGAGGATCGTGGCCTTGAAAGCGCCATCCTCGAATGCATGCACGCCAATGAGGTGACTTTCACGGAAGGGGACCAGCACCATTTTGAGCGGGCCGACAGTGCTGACGAGGGAGCGGGAGGGGCGGGTCTCCAGGTTCACACTCACCGGACATCCCACCACGGCCAACGAAAACTGCATGACGGACTTCAAGAGGTAAACCCAGCTGACGGTATCCGCGAGCATATCCTTGATCTTCTGTTTGTCGGACCGGGGCTGTGTTTGGTTGGGAGTTCGGGATTCCCGCGCTTCGGAACCGTTTTTTTGTGGCACTGGCTCCGGCATGGCCACCGCGTCCTGCCACATACGCTCGTCCGTGCTTCGAAGCCTGGCGGCGAGCGCCTTTGCCATTTGCAAGGCGATCTCCGGGTGTTTGTTGAGCAGCTTCATGAAGCTGTCACGAGTCAAAAGGAGGCAATTGGCGTCAGTGGCGCAAACCACGTTCGCCGAACGTGGTTTGTTGTCGATGATGGAAAGCTCTCCGACGAATTCGCCGGCATGCAGTTCGGCTATGGGCATGATGGCGCCGTCCCGGGCGATCTCAACCCTGGCGGAGCCGCGGGTAATAAAGTAGAGGCCCAGCCCGGGGTCGCCCTGGCGGACGATGTAATCGCCAGGAGAGTACTCGCGGATGATACAGAGGCGCGCGATCTTGTCAACGAGGCGATCATCGAGTAGCTGGAAGAAGTCGATCCTGCGAATGAGTTCCGATGCCGTGCTCACCCTAAGGACTATAGCGCAACACGACTTGCGAGTTGCGTCAGGAGAAGTGCGCTGAAGTCGGTTGAAAGCCAGGTGGCCGCGGAGGTGGAAATCCAATACCGCAAAGTCGAGGACAGCCAGCGTCTCCTCGACGTGGTGAAGACCGCGCAAAATGCCGCGCGCGAAAAGGTGCGTATCGCCAGCGAGCGGCACGCGCAGGACACGGCCCTGATGAAGGAACTGATGGAAGCGCAGTCGTCTCTGGCGGAGACCGATTATCAGTATCAGCAGGCGCTCTCGTCGTATATGAGCGCGCGGGCCGATTTCGACAAAGTGACCGCGGCGCAGTAGCGGCGAACTACCGCTGCTGAAGGCGCGTCCAGCTTTCCACCATAAGGCCCACGCGTTGGCGAATTTCGGTAAATTTGTGCTCATCGTCCGGGGTGAACGCGCCGCCATCCATTTTAGTCAGCAGTTGAGCGACGGCGAAGACACGCTGCTTGCTGTCTTTGATCGGCATGCACAGAACGCTGCGCGTGCGGTATCCGCTTCTCTGATCGATCTCCCGGTTGAAGAAGGGAACCTCGTACGCATCGGGAATATTCAGGATCTCTCCAGTGCGCGCCACCTGACCCGCGATTCCGGCCGTGATGGGAATCTCGATATCAACGGAACCGCCGTTTCCACGGGCGACTTTCGAGCGCAAAGTCCCCTTTTCGAAATTCACGAGAAATAGCGTGATCCGGTTCGCGAGCCTCTGGAGTATCTCAACCACCTCGCGGCCGGAAGCCCGGTCCAGAACGGCGTTGGGCTCATCCGCAAGGATGATTTTGGGGCTCCGAACCAGAGCTCTGGCGATTGCAACGCGCTGGCGGCCTGAACCTTCATGGGCCTTGAGTTCGCCCATGATGGATGGCTGGCCGGATAACGACCGAACCGAGATTGAAACGACGCCTATCATTCGGCTCGATGCGCCCCAGACACGATATGCTGGAGGGTTCCTGTTTCGCCGCAGGCCGCTTCGCAGCGGCTTCGCTTCGACCTGTCAGGCCCCCGTTGGCGCGCAATAGAGGAACGCCCCCGCGCCTGCCACGACCGCGCGGACGACAAGAGTGAACCAGAAACGCTTTTTCCGACGCCTTTCAAAGTTTCACCCCGATATTAATTACGGTTCCGGCAGTCGCCCTACGCGCGGCCAGGCTGCGGGTTACAGCTACAGACTCGAAGGTAGACATTATAGAACAGAAACGTGAAGTGACGGTTTTCCCGGCGACATCATCTCCTCAAGTACAATCATTTCTTCAAATACCCCAGGGACAAGGCGAAACATGCGATGGCGGCGACCCAGATCGCGTCCCGGACGGCATCCTGGGCAAACACGCGCGCAAGGAGCATGATCGAGATTCCCGCCAACCCGAGTACACAACTCCGAACGCGCCGGTTCTCGATCCGCCGCATCTGCGGCGATTCCTTCAGGCTGACCCTCGCTTCGAAGCGGCCAGAAACGACCTGCGACAGGATTTCGTCGAACTTGCCCGCCGATTCCATGGCCAGTTCGGCTAATGTGGCTAGGTGCGTTTCCGGAGTCAGAAGCTGCACCGAGCGATCCAGGATACCGGGCCGGAACTCGGCAAAAAAACCACGCAGTTCGCGCAGCATATCGAAACGCGGCCAAAGCTGCAGAACGGTAGCGTCCAGAACGATCACGGCGCGCCAGAAAAGCAGCGTATCCACGCTGATCCGGAGATGCTGATGGCGCACGACCGTCACCATCTCTTCGCTAAACTTCGCTACCAGCCGTTCCTTCGGGGGGGCTTGCGACTGGAGGGTCCCGAACCACCTGCGAAGAATCGACTTGGCCTCGGCCTGGAACACGGCCAGGTCCGTCATCTCGGTCGGCCCGTAAACCTTGGCATAAAGACGGACACACTGCTCGAGATTTCCGTAAACGAGTTCCTCAAGATAGCGCGACAGCACTTCCTTCTGCATGGGCGACACCTCGCCGAAGATGCCGAAATCGAGAAACGCGACGCGATTGCCCGGGCAAAGCATGATATTGCCGGGATGCGGGTCGGCGTGGAAGAATCCGGTCACGTAGAGCTGGTGCCACGATGCGGTTGCGAGATTGTGCATCGCCAGCGGCAAGTCGAGATCCGGCAATAGACGATACAGTTCACGCTCGTTGCCCGCCTCCAGCAGACTGGTGGCCCGGCCCAGGCTGACGCCTTCGATGAAGTCCATGGTGAGCACGCGGCTGCCGGTCAACGCCCAGTGGATTCGGGGCACGATTTCTCCGCACGCAGCCCCGGCTCGCAGGCGGTCCGCAGTCTCGCCTTCGGTGATGAAGTCCAGTTCCCGCCGCGTGTACCTGGTAAGCTCGTCCACGCCATCGACGATACTCAGTTCGCCCATAACGCCCACTGCGTCGATCAGGCGGGCGAAGCGGCGCATGTTGCGCATGTCGGCATCGAACTGCCGGGCCAAACCGGGCCGCTGCACTTTAACCGCAACCCGCTGGCCCTCACGGTTGCGGGCCAGGTGGACTTGTGCGATGGAGGCGGCCGCGATGGAAACCGGTTCGAACTCCGAGAACAGATTTGTGAGCGGCTCTCCGAGGTCCGCTTCAATGACCGCGCGCACGACGGCAAACTCCATCGGCGTCACGCTTTCGAAGAGCAGGGATAGTTCCCGGGTTACATTCGGCGGGAACAGATCGGAGCGCAAAGCCAGAAACTGGCCCATTTTCAGGCCGGTCATGCCGAGTCTCTGGAGCGTCTGGCGCACCAGGATTTCTGGACGATCGCCACCCCACAGACGCGAAACAAGGATGCTGAAGGACAGCCGGAGCCCGTGCGAGAAGAGCACCAGAGCCCGGTTGAGATCGATGAACAGCTCGGTCAGTCGGCGATCCTCCAGTCGAAGAAAAGCAATCGCCAGCCGTGGCCTTCGACGGCCAGGGCAGCCGCGTACTCCGGCGCGGGATCGAGGGAGTGGAGCTCCCAGCGCGCGGTCTCTTCCGGGTCGTCGGGGACGCGCAGCAGTTTCGCCGGAAAGTCCGGGGCAACGGAAACCTCGAAGCGGTCAAGACCGAAACCAAGGCCGTCGCCGCGGCCCTTGATATAGGCCTCCTTGCGCGTCCAACAGGCAAAGAAGGCCCGTTCGCGCAGCTCCAGGGGAAGAGCGTCGATAGCGGCTTCTTCCGCAGGCGCAAAGAAGTTTCGGAACGAGTCTTGATCCCTTCGCGGCCGGATCCGCTCGACATCTACCCCTAGCCGGCCAGGACCACCGATGGCGATGAGCGCGAGGCCATCGGAATGAGAAACGTTGAAGGGAAAAGCGGGCCCCACCAAATCGGGCTTTCCAGCGTAACCGTAACGAAACTCGAGCACCGCGGGGTCCTTCCAGAGATAGCGGCCAAGCAGCAGACGAAGGCGCGCCCGCCCCGCGATGAAGCGATCGCGATCGCGCGGCAAAACGAAACGGCCGGCTCGCTCCCGCTCGTCGGCGCTAAGCAATTCGGTCAGGCGCCGGATCTCGAGCGGCGGGCAGTCGAGCGGAACCCGCCAGACATGGACTTCTCCCGGCGTGCCGCGCAACGAAACGGGCGCAGGCCGAAAATTCCCGGACTTCGGGCGCTCAGACCCTTGCAGCATGTGGGATGGATCGCATTTCCTGTCCCACCCGGCTCAGCAGCGAGGATGCGCAGGATTTCAAAAAGAAGTGGTTTCTGGGCAGCGGTTCGCAAGAGAAACGGGTTCGCGTGTGTTTCCGCCGGGCGGCGATGTCGGCAAAACTGATTTCGCCATCCGTCTCGCCCGCAAAGGCCGAGATGGGCACCGCCAGCGGGTCCGCTGGCCGGTACTCGACGGTTTCGAGCAACTCTATTTCGGTCTGGATGATCGGAACCATGTCCATGAAATCGCGATCGGCCAGAATGGCCGGCGGGATTTCTCCATAGCGACGGCTTACGTGCTCCGCGAGCTGGGCGCGGGGGACGGCGTGAATCGGAGGGTGCGGGTTGGGAAGGTGCGGCGCGCGGGACGCGCCGATGAACAGGTGCGCCGGCAGCTTCTCTCCAGTCCGGGCGAAGCGCTGTGTCAAATAGTAAGCGATCCAACGACCGAAACTGTGGCCGTAAAAAGCGTAGGGGAGATCGAGGCATTGCGCAAGCACCTCTGCGAGCGCGTCAAGGAGGGGACCCAGCCTGCGAAAAGAGGACTCCCGCAGGCGCTCCTCACGGTCAGGCAAATGGATTGCGACTACCTCGACGCTGGCGGGGAGTTCCCGCTGCCAGCCGGCATAGACGGTGGCTCCGGTTCCGGCATACGGAAGGCAGAACAAGCGGGATTCCGCATCCGGCCGGGAGCGGATGAAGAGCAGCCAAGCTATGATCGTGGACGCTTTGGTCGAGGAGGATGCGATCATACGCCAGCTCTCGCGGTCGCGGGAGTGCCACGGTGAGCGCAAATCAGATAATAAACGGCCCCTTCGACGGGGTCGAGCGATTCCATGGATTTGCTGATCTGGCACCAGAAGAGCGGCAAGCTGGCCCGGTTGTAGATTGTGGCGTAGACGCGGGAGTCGCTCAGCAGAGGCTGCAGAGGTTTCAGATCGAGACGCTCGCCCGACTTCATGGGGCCGTAGGAGAATTCGGTCTCCGGATTTCCGACCGGCAGATACTGGCTGCGGACAAAGCTCGCCGGGAGACGTTTCTTATAGCGCAGCATCACGGAGATGTAATAGTGCAGCCAGAGATAGTAGCGGCTATCCCGTTGCTTCAGATCTTTATAAAAATCATTTGTGGTTGGCTGGACGTCGGCGGCGGACACGACTTCCTTGCCGTCGACTTCGATCACCGCCACACGAGGAGCGGCGGTCCATTCGTAATAACGTAGAATCACCGTATAACGTCCTGGCGGCAGTTTCAGCCGGTCGCTGCGACCCGAACCCGAACCGAGACTGGCCATAGTACGGAGATCCGGGAATGAGTTCCCGACGGCTGTCCACGCCTGCGCGGACGAATCCGCCGCACGCGCATCGACGCGCAACTCACGCTTCACAGAGAGCGGCCCTGCAGAAGAAATGACACCGTGTGGGTTCCAGCGCGGCCCGGTGGTCATCACGATCGGCAGCGCTAGGGGACGCTGCAGAAGTTCGCCGGTGAGCATTCGCCATTCGGGGCTTTTCTTCGCGGTGGCGCGGGCATTGAACCGCTGCGCACCCCGCAACAGAAAGCGGTTCACGTGGTAAAAGCCGAAAGAAAATACTCCAAGAAGGATGCTCATGCACCCGAGTTTCCGACTCGATAGAACAGATCCGTCAACTGATTGATGTTCTGAATGCCTGCGAACTCCGTGCGCGGAATACTGATCTTCAGTTCGCGCATTGTGGCGGAAACAACCTCGACGATGTCGAGGCTGCTGGTGTCATGGTCGGTCATCGACTTGCTCGTGTCGACATGAGCGGGGTCCATGCCGCCTACGTTGGCGCTTAAATGCTTCACGACGATATTCAGAATTTCCTGACTGTCCATTAGGGTCTAATTTAAGAATTATAAACGTCTTCGATAAGCGCCGCAGTCTTCGGCTGGGCGAAGCATATGCGGTGCATCAGCGATTCGCGCGCGACGGTGCCCTGCAGCGCCCTTCGACGAGGAAGCGCCAGCGTTTCTTTCAGCATTCCAGAACGTGCCGTGGCTTGGCGGCGATCCGGTCCGCGATGTCCCGGGCGAGCGGCCCTACTTCCGCGGTGGGCACGATATGGGTGAAGAGGCCCCTGTGCCTCAGTTCCCGACCTTTGTAAAACTTCGCCGTAAACATCATCTCCGCAGCGAACTGCGGACCCAGCAACGATGGCAAAAGGGCTCTGGTGCAAACTCAAGCCGACGGCGAGATCGGTTAAACTCTGCCATGTTTAGTGATCGCGAATTGGTCGTTCAAGCTGCGAGTGCCACGTTCCACAGTTCCGTCATCGTCGCATTGTGCCCGCAGAGCTTGCCCGTTTTGAACTGCCCCTTCTTAATCTTTTCTGCGCTCGATTCCAGAGATCGTTATAACCGCGTTGCCGAATTGCTTGAATTCGAGCATCGGCCGGATTCGTTGCTTCACTCTCCGATGGTCCTGCTCCACCAGATTGTTCAAGTACTGGCTGGGCCGGACCTTCACCCGCCGCGGAAATTCGCTGTCTTCCTTCATCTCTCGCACCGCCCGGTGCGAAGCCGCATAGGCGTCCAACGTGATCTTCGTGGGCGCACGAGTGTTCTTCATCGCGTTACACAGAAACGATTTGGCGGCGTTCACGTCGCGTTTCCGGCTGAGAAAGAGATCGACCGTTTGGCCCGCTTTGTCGACGGCGCGGTACATGTACACCCATTGTCCGTGAACCTTTATATAGGTCTCGTCCATCCTCCGCGATCCGCCGACGGGCCGAGCGTAGCGCCACCACCGCTTTTCGAATTCTGGAAGGTAGCGCTGCACCCACCGAAGGATCGTTGTGTGGGTCACGGAGATCCCCCGATCCGCCATCATGATCGCCAGATCCCGCCAGCTCAATTTGAAGCTCCTGTACCAGCTCACGCACAAAACTATAAACTGTTGGTCGAAGTGCCGTCCTTTAAACAGATCTTCGATCGGGACGAACCGTTGCATCACTTCATCATCGCCCGCCCCCCACGCGTTTGCACCAGATCCCTCAGCGGCACCTTCACGCGGTAGTTCAATTTCGTCTGACGGATTCGGCCTGGTGCGGAGGTGTTCATTGGCAATCCGGGAAACACGCAAGGCACC
>JASHOO010000493.1 GCA_030041035.1 Bryobacteraceae bacterium
GCTAAAAACCGCTCTTGATGGTTGGCTGCTTCGTGTTGAGAACGAAGTGCGCCGACTATCCCGTTCGCTATCGTCTGCTGAAGCCCAAAAATATCTTTCGGAGCACATTCATAAACGTCCGACCAGATATGGTAACCGCTTCTTAGATCAATCAGCTGGACTGTGACTCGAGCGTGTTCCTTGTCTTGCCAAACCCAGCCCTGCAGCACCTTCTCAGCTCCACGATTCTGTATTTCCGCCCCAACGTGGCCGGGTGCCTCGCCTGTATACGGGACAAGTGAGCCTAACCCGGAATCGACGTTTCGGAGAACGTCTGCCACCCCTGCCGTCAGCCATCGGGCCGAGTGGTCGGCACCCGGATCCGGACCAACGTTGACAAAAGGTAAGACGGCGATTGCGGGCACGGCACCGATTCCCGTCGATGAAACCGCAGATGCAATCCCAACGACAGGTCCTCGGTTTAGGACCCACGCGCCTACGACGAGCATCGATAGTAGCGTGCCCAAAGTCAACGACACTGGGCGCCAAGTCGTAGATGACCACGCTAAAATATGGTGCTTCGACGGGCTTTTGGCCGGGCCCGATCGTGGCTGAAATACCGGCACGTAACTCCCCCTCGGCAGTTCGATTACCAAGGGCGCGTCCTTTCCCTCGTTTTCGAAATAGGCCTTCAACTTGGCACGGACTCGCGAGGCCGTGACCCGTACGATGGGATCATCGCGGGAATCGAAAGAGTCCGGCCGGCCGAAGACCTCAATGCCGACCGTGTATTCTTTGAGATTGCTGTCACGCCCTGCCAGGGCTTCGCCAACGACATATTCGAGAAAACAGCGGTGCTTGGGAGACTTGGCGAAGCTCTCACACGCGAGAACATTCGCTAGAGCAACTTGAACGGATTCGACTGAGACCTCAGCGCTCAGACGCGACGCTTCGTACGGCGTGGCGGCCGACGTCGGGGGAGGTAGACGTAGCTTGTGCATTCCAATAGGGTGTATCGCAGCCATCCCCCTATGGGCGATGCTGCGCAGTTAAACATCCGCCGGCGAAGGGCCGGCACCTCGCGCTCACACTGTTTGCTGAGTTGGCTTCATGTAACGTCTTGTTGCCAGACAACTGTTATACACAGTCCGTATAAGCAACGATACTACGTTGGTGATACTTGTCAATCAGCAAAAGTCCTAGGACATCGGCTAGTAAAAATTCGTTTCTGGCATAGTACTAAATCGGTTCTGAATCGTTTCAAGTGAAGCAGGACTAGATGTTCTACCTGGTTGAAAGAATTGGATTTGCTCAGTTCCAGCGAAAGAAATCCTGTCAGGCCGTTCGTGTCAATTTGTCGACGGGCCCGAACGAATAAGGACACAGGGTTACAACACGCTACCGAACGGCACGCACGCCTTGCACTTCCGTTACACGACCGTTACGTCGTTCCTTCCCCGGTCGATCGGGTGCACCATATACCAGCCATGCTGCGCGCATAGGCAGGACCAGAAGCGACGCGGCGACGCTCGTACGCGTTTTTAGGAAGCCGGCTTGTACAACCGCCAGAGCCCCTGAAGCTCGCGCTCATGAAGAGATACGGGGACGAAGGAACGAAGCTCCACCGCGGCACAGCGGTTCTTTTGCGGAAAAGAGACCAAGTGCGCAGAGCAGTTATCACCTTCACTTCCCACAAGGGCCAAGCGCTTGAGTTAAGGTTTGAAGACGGCGGCACTCTTCTTCTCTTTGAGGACGAGAGGTGCGAATGGGAGGATTCTAAAGGAGCGCATTGGGACCTCAAACTAGACTAACTCCGTCGTCCAAACCACCAGCCAGCGCTTCAACGGCCAATGCAGCATCTTGACAGCAGATAAGGGCAATCACGGCCGCTCCAGCTACATCGGTCTGCGAAATGAGAAAGAGCCGAGTGTTCATGGTTCGAACGTGTACTGGGTCCCATCAGAGAGGTAGCGACGCCCCTCCTGAGCTAAAGCAACGTGTACGTTGCTGCTGAATCTCTGTCGGGTACCGAGGATTACTATCTGGCGGCACATGGTCCTTTGGAACATGTTGCTTTCGAAGAACAGGTCGCTGGCCTAAAATGATGAATCCGCGCAAGCACAATGCGATTCTCTTGATATTGATCGCTATGCCACTGGTGGCCTTCTGATTTTGCGTTACTGCTGAGTCCAATTCTCTTCGCCGCAAATGCCACAAATGGACACGGGAGTACGCCATGGAAATGCGCCACATCGGACCCGCGCGCCCCAGCCGCAACCGATCTTGCATGGCCGGGTGACCCTTCGTAACGCGCTTCTTCAGGCAGCCTTAACAGTTAACACTTTGGACAACAGCTCTCGCGGCCTTGAACAGTTCGCCCATCGGTTGAATCGGCCGCACACAGTCCCGGTCCGCCTCGACCGAAACCTCAATAGTGTGACGGAAACAACTAACCGGCATTTATTCTTCAGCCGAACGAGCGTGCCCTCGAGACCTGTTGCGACCGGCTTTTCGTGGCGACTTTTGACTTTTATGGCGAACCCAGGGGTCAGCGCTTTGCATTGAAGTGGCACCTCCAAAGCGCCCGGACAGCACCGGGCGCACGCAAGCCACCGCCCTCTTAAGGGTCACGGGTCCTTTTCAATATTTCAGGACCTGGTTACCGTTTTACAAACGTCTTACAGCACAAACGTCCCAGAATTTCAACTCGAAAAGCTCCCGGTTAGACCTCGGGCGTGGATCAAAGTACTAGTACTGCCAGCGTGGTTATTGGATTACGTGGTTGGCATTCGCATCGCATCGAGGCACGGACTTGGGCAATCTGAGATGGCCCTCAAGGCCTCGCTTGAGTCGAGCAACGTTACAAAGCACCGGAGAATGCGCCAATGGCCGTTCCGGGACCAATTTCCCCTGCTTGCTAGCGCAAGAGTACTCTCCGATCAAACCCCGCTGCACACCCGCGCCATTACTTTGTCAGCACCGGGATGGTCGTAATGTTTTGGCTGGGCGTGAATCGAATGCCCAGGGCACTGAACTGGCTGCCGGCAGGCCCATCGATCTCCACCGTGCCCCGGATACCGGCGGTCGCTGCGTATTCCTGCGACAGGATCACCGCCGTGTGCCCATGCCCCTGCAGAGAAACCGATCCCGCTCCGATCTGCGCGCCACTATCGTTCCGGAGGATCAGATTCAAGCTCACAGGTTGGTCGGACTCATTTGCCAGTGCCATACTGGTCACGATCCCCTGAGTATTGTCGAACACCAGCGTATAGGACGTCGCGTTCCGGGTTTCCAGTGGCACGACAGCTTCCTGGTGGCTCGGATCGTAGCGGAATATCGCAAACCCGCTTACGTTGCCGGTCGTCGTTAACTGGGCCGAGCCGGAAACCGAAGGAGATGAGCCTTGCCCGTTGGTTTCTATGATCAGAGACGCACCTGCCGCCAGCTTCTCCGTAACCGTTGCCGAAGTCGAAACCGCGCCAGTCTGCGGAAACGTCAGGGACATCGGGAGCGGAGCGCCATTGTCGTCGAAGAAGCTTAGTGTCGCTTGCGTCGCGGACGCTCCCGTATTAACCAACGTGAACGTGGTCTGCCAGCCTTCGTTATAGGCGACGTGGGCCATCGAGCCGCCACTGGTGCTCACCCCCGCTAATACGGGAACCGTGGTCAGCGCCGGACCGTTGGCGCGCAATCCTAACACGTTGATCAGTCCCCCCGCGGGAGTATCAAGCTCGATCGTGCCGCGGATGCCCGCAGTGACCGCATAGGTCGAGTTCAGCATGAATGAACTATGGCCTTGCCCTGGAACATTGATAATCTCGGTTCCAATCGTCGCACCGCCGTCGTTGCGAATGATGACGTTGATGTTGGCGCTCTGGGGTGAGAGATTCGCAATGGCCAGGCCGGTGCTCAATGACCCGGTGTTGTCGAAAGCAAGCAGGTATGAGCTGGAATTGAGCGCTTCGAGCGGAGCCACGGCTTGCCAATCATTCGGCGTGTTGGTAAACACGGCGTAGCCGCTCACGTTGCCGCTAGTCTGCAAGAGCGACCATCCGACGTCGACCGCCTGGCCAACGGGGCCCGTCGTATCCATCAGAAGCAGGCCGTGGGCATCGATCGTGCCATTAAAAGTGGATGTGGTCGTTGGGTTGATGGAGCCTTGCGGGAAAGTGAAAGGCAAGCTCAGCGGATTCCCGGAGTCGTCGAAGAAATCGAGCGTCGCTTGCGCCGGAGTCGCGTCCAGGTTGACGAGTGTGAGGGTAGTATCCCAACCTCCTGCCGATGCAATCTGAGCGATCGAGGGCACTGCAGCCAGCGTGGGACTTTGAGACGTATTGGAAGTCACGTCGATCACCACGGACTGAGTCGTCGAAGCTAGGGTGGTGTCCCTGCCTGTGAATTGCACGACCCACACGCCAACCTGTGACGCCTGTGGAGTCCATTGAAATACCCCAGTTAGGGAATTGAAAGTGGCGCCGGCGGGGAGCCCCGAAACTGAGAGGAAAACCGGGAGCCCAGACGGATCGCTCGTTGTAACTGTAAACGTCAGAGGCTGCCCGGGGCTTGCAGACTGACGCCCCGGAACCGTCACTATCGGGGCTGGCGGCAATAGTGTTTCAAAGAATGTCTTTGCGCTGCTGTTCAGCGTGGCCGTGATCGCGGCCGTTGTGCTCGAGCTCACCGCCGATGGTGTCAGCGTGAAGCTGGCCGCGGTCGAGCCCGAGTTCACCGTCACCGATGCCGGCACAGCAGCCGAGCTGCTGCTGCTCGATAAAGTCACACCCGTGTTGCTCGTCAGCGCGACACTCAGGGTCACGGTGCAGGTCGCCACCGCCGGAGCTGTCACGCTTGCTGGACTGCAAGTGAGATTCGTCGGCACTGGCGCCGGCGGCAATAAGGTCTCCGAGAACGTCTGAGATGCGCTGTTCAGCGTGGCCGTGATCACCGATGTCGTGCTGGAGCTCACCGCCGATGGCGTCAGTGTGAAGCTGGCCGTGGTCGAGCCCGAGTTCGCCGTCACCGATGCCGGCACGGAAGCCGATCCGCTGCTGCTCGACAGCACCACGCTGGTGTTACTCGTGGGCGCTACGTTCAGCGTTACCGTACAGGTCGCCGTGGCCGGCGCTGTGACGCTCGCCGGGCTGCACGTCAGGCTCGTCGGTACCGGAGTCGGAGGTAATAGTGTCTCCGAGAACGTCTTCGACGTACTGTTCAACGTGGCCGTGATCGCGGCCGTTGTGCTGGAGCTCACTGCCGATGGTGTCAGCGTGAAGCTGGCCGTGATCGAGCCTGAGCTCACCGTCACCGATGCCGGCACGGAAGCCGACCCGCTGCTGCTCGATAGCGCCAGGCTGGTGTTACTCGTCGGGGCTACGTTCACAGTCACTGTGCAAGTCGCGGTGGCCGGAGCCGTCACGCTCGCCGGGCTGCAGGTCAGGTTCGTCGGCACCGGTGCTGGCGGCAGTAGTGTCTCCGAGAACGTCTGAGAGCTGCTATTCAACGTCGCTGTGATTACGGCTGTGGTGCTGGAGCTCACTGCCGATGGTGTCAGCGTGAAGCTGGCCGTGGTCGAGCCCGA
>JASHOO010000494.1 GCA_030041035.1 Bryobacteraceae bacterium
ATTTGACGTTGATACCCCTTAATCCGACAGCGCCTTACGCCCTTAACCCGGTGCCGCTCCTATTGAGTCTAAATCTGGCCACTTCCGCCACCACCTCTGGCCCAGGGGAATTTTCACTGGCGTCCGCATCAGCAAACTTCTTCGGCGTGACACTGGACGCGTGTACAAATGCGGGTCTCGCATGCATTCCCACAATAGATCTTACCAATGCTGTGTACCAAGTAGTTCCGTACCAGCAATATGACATAACCTTGACGGCAGGCGGTGAGGGGGGGCCGCTTGCGAGCTGCCTCTACGGGCGGGTGGTTTGTAGCGCGTCAAGCACGGCTTCATGGTCAGCCAGCGTCGACCCACAACTGCAAATTGACCCAAGTTTCCAGTACGCCGCTGATTACGCACTCGAAGTCAGTCCCTCCAACCCATCCACTCCTACAAGCACGATACCCGAGCCCGCCTCCCTGCCGCTGCTCAGTACCGTTCTGCTTGCTTTGTTGGGAGCCGGTACCTATAAACGAGGGCGGCATCACTAGCGAGTCTTCGTATCACTCGGGAGTTGGCCTGTAAAAGGCGCGGATTGGATTTCTCTGCACTATGGCCGTATGTGCTGGACGGAGCCAAAGCTTTGCACAGCGCGGTGAAGCGGCATGCGGAGGAGTCAGCGCTGATCCAACGCCGCCAAGCCCACGTCGCGGACCGATACCCACGCTTTCCATTGGGGTGGAACGCCCGTGGATGATGGAATTTCGATTCGGTCGACCCTGGCGTAGGAATTCTTGGTCTACTCTGCTCTGCTCTACCTTTACCTCGCCATGCACCGCCAGCTACTTTCTGCCATTCTTCCTCAGTGACGTTAATGGTGCCGCGGCACTTGGGTGAACCACAGAGGCAGAGGACCTTCGGGGCCTTCGGCAAAGCGGCACGGCGTCGGGGATTGCCCGACCAGACCTCGGCGCAAGAACCCGCTCGCGGCTGACCCATGGCTGGTTGCCCGCGGTCCCTTCGCCCGATTGACACTACCTTCAAAATGACCTGCTCTATTGTCAGTTACTGATAGGAGAGGCGTTTGAGCAAACCGACAGATCTTGTACAAGGCACGCTGGACCTGCTCATCCTGAAACTGATCGCGCTCAAGCCGATGCACGGCTGGGGCATCGCGCAGCGCATACAGCAGATGTCCTGTGAAGTTCTGCAGGTTGGTCAGGGCGCTTTGTACCCCGCGCTCCACAAGCTGGAACAGAACGGCTGGATCAGCTCGGAGTGGGACGTCAGCGAGAATGGCAGGCGCGCCAAATACTACACCCTGACCAGAGCCGGAAGGAAAGCTCTGGAGCAGGAAGCAGCGCAGTGGGAGCGCCTTTCTGGGGCTATCTCGCTGATCGTCCGAGCCGTTTAACAGGAGCATTGGCATGCGTGCCCTCAGCATCCTGCGCTTAAGACTGCGATCCTTGTTCGCGCACAGAAAAGTCGAGCAGGAGCTCGACGAAGAACTGCGCTACCACCTCGAACGGCAGATCGATGAAGGCATCGCTGCCGGTCTGACTCCGGATGAGGCGCGCTGTGCCGCGCTCCGGTCCATCGCCGACCTGCAACAGAGAAAGGAGGAGTGTCGCGATATGCGGGGCACTCGCTGGCTGGAAGACTTCGGAAGTGATCTTAGGTTTGCGTCCCGGCAATTTGTGAAGCAGAAGAGTTTCTTCGCGATTGCCACCGTGACACTGGCGCTCGGCATCGGCGCCAACACTGCGATCTTCAGTGCCGTCAATGCTGTGCTGCTTCGCCCCCTACCCTACTCGCATGCGGAGCGCCTAAACTCCGTATGGTGCACAGTGCCGTCCAAAGGCATTGCCCGGATGGGTTGCGCGCTGCCGGATCTGCACGAGACCGCCGCACGGAATCGCTCGTTCGAGGGGTTCGCAAACTACTATTTCGCCGACATCAATATCACCGACGGTACGCCAGAGCGGACAACCGGCATTTATGCATCCTCGACGCTGTTTCCCTTGCTCGGTGCCAGCCCCGCACTCGGACGGACCTTCCTTCCGTCGGAAGAGACTTTCGGCAGCAACCGTGTTGTGGTCCTGAGCGATGGCCTCTGGCGGGAACGCTTTGCGGGAGCGGCGGGCGCGATTGGCGCGGTGATTCATCTGGACGGCCAGGCATTCACGGTAATCGGGGTGATGCCTCCCCGTTTTCAGTTCCCGAACCAGTACGCCAGACTGTGGCTTCCGATGTCGTTCGCTCCCAAAGACGACATGGCCACCCGCGATAACCATTTCATTGATGCCATTGCGCGGCGAAAGGCGGGTGTCACCGTCGCACAGGCGCGCGCCGATGTGCAGTCCATCGCCAGCCAACTGGAGCGCGAGTTCAGTCAGAACGCCGGCATCGGAGCCGACACATCGGACTACTTGACCTCCGTTACAGGCGATGTTCGTCCGGTCCTGTTGATCCTGCTCGGGGCCGTCGGCGTGGTGCTGCTGATCGCCTGCGTCAACGTTGCCAACCTACTCCTGTCCAGAGCTTCCGGACGGCAGCGCGAGCTTTCCGTCAGGACCGCGCTCGGTGCTGGTGGTGGGCGCGTGCTTCGCCAGCTCTTCACCGAAGGTGCTCTGCTCGGCGCCGCGGGCGCATGCCTGGGTGTCGCGATCAGCGCCTGGCTGGTCCGGTTGATCCGAACCTTCGGCCCGGAAGGTATACCTCGAATTCAGAGCATCGAGATCGATGCAAGGGTACTGGTATTCACGGCCGCGGTAACGCTGTTGAGCGTACTGCTGTTCGCGCTCGCTCCGGCGATGGATTTGGCCAGGCTACAGATCAGTGAAACGCTCAAAGAAGGCGGTCGCAGCCTCACGGCCGGCTCGCGAACCAGCCGGTCTCGGGATGCATTAGTAGTTGCAGAGGTCGCGCTTTCCCTATTGCTGGTCGTCAGTGCCGGTCTGCTCCTCGAGACCCTCCTGCGGCTCCAACGGGTAGACCCCGGCTTCCAAGCCGCGAACGTCCTGACCATGTCCATAACTCTACCCCAACAGAAATATCCGGACAGCGAACCTGCCAAAGCCGCGCGCTTTTTCGACGAGCTGACGAAACGTCTCGAGCGGCTCCCCGCAGTGCAGGCTGCCGCCGCGAGTACGGCCTTGCCGATTGCCGATTGGGGCGGATGGGGGAAATATTTTACAGTGGACCAACACCCAGCCTCTCGTCTGGCGGATGTACCGCTGATTCAATATCGTCAGGTGACTCCTCGTTTTGCCCAGGCCCTCGGGCTTCGAGTGATCAAGGGCAGGTTTTTCACGGAGAACGACACAGGCGACCGTCCGCTGGTTGCGGTCATCAATGAGACCGCACGCCGGCGCTACTTCCCCAACGAAGATCCAATCGGTAAACGCGTTTATCCCAATCCGCCTGAAGCCACCGTCCAGAATGAGCTTCCTTCCCGGGACTACCGCTTTTCGCGGCTCACGATCGTCGGTGTCATTGGCGATGTGAAGCAATCCGGACTGAGCCAGCCGCCTCAGCCGGAGTTGTTTGTCCCGCACCTGCAAGGAACCGCCAAGGACAATCAGACACCGGCAAATAAGATGTTTCTATTCATCAAAGCCGATTCCACTCCTCTCAGCCTGGTCAATTCCGTACGCATGGTGGTACGGTCGCTCGATCCCGAACAGCCCGTGGCTGACGTTGCCAGCATGGAAGATCGCCTCCGAGCATCCCTGTCCATGCAGCGATTTCAGCTCGATCTCTTCGCCGCCTTCGCCGCTGTCGCGCTGGTCCTGGCGGCCGTGGGTGTCTATGGCGTCCTATCGTACTCGGTGCGGCTGAGGATGCATGAGATCGGTGTACGCATGGCGCTCGGCGCCACGGGATCCGATGTTCTGCGGATGACAGCCAGGCACGGTCTTTTTTTGGGAGTAGCCGGAATCCTCATTGGCGTGGTCGTGGCCCTGGGCATCACGCGGCTGATGGCATCGCTACTCTTCGGAATCCAGCCGAACGACGCGGCAACATTCCTCGGTGCATCGTTGGTTCTGTTGGCAACGGTCGGCATCGCCACCCTGGTGCCCTCCGTGCGAGCCGCGCGCACCGATACAATGGCCGTCCTGCGAACCGAATGATTTCGTGGCTGGCGACTTACGGAACTACCCGCCACCGTTTCGGGCCGGTCACCCGCGAGTAGATTTAGAAATCCTCTTGATAAGTGATTTCTCTTCAAATCCTCAGATACGGGGATGTCGGACACGTGGTGACCGCGACTGGATGATCGACTCGAACCAGACTTCTGGCTCGGAATGATTTCCGGTCAAGGCGTAACTCGCCCAGGATCGTTAGCAAGAACCAGTGGGATCTCCAGGTGGCGAGCGGAAGAGCCGACTCGCGCCACTCATACCGTGGTTTGGTAGAGTAGCATCTCAATTTATTTGAGTCGGAGGTTCCCCTCATGAGACACGGTCTCTGGCGCATGGCAGCGCTTCTGGTCTTGTGGAGTTTTTCAATCGCAGCCTTGGCTCGCACCCTGGAATTTCAAACCACGCAGGTCACCGCCGCCAACGTGGCCCTGTCTCCCGACGGTCAGACGATTGTATTCACCGTGCTGGGCCACCTCTTCAGTTTGCCCTCAAGCGGCGGCACGGCCGAGCAACTCACCTTCGGCCCCTGTTACGACAACGACCCAGTATTCTCGCCCGACGGCTCGCAGGTCGCCTTCACATCGGATCGCGATGGCAGCGCCGGGAACATTTTCATTTTGACTTTAAAAGACCGCCACCTCTTGCAGGTCACGCGGGAAGAGCGCGCGGGCCGCCCTACCTGGAGTCCTGATGGCAAATCGATCGTTTACTTGCGCTATGCTCGCGGGATTGCTCGAGGCGCGCAGCCTGCGGTGGTGTCTCGGATCTCCATCCAGAGCGGGCAGCCCGAAATCCTGAGCGCTCCACCCAAGCGCGTCGGTTCAACTTTTTATCTGGCCGACGGGCAACTAGCCTGGTCGGTGATCGAGCAGGACGAAGGGTGGTTCGGCTATGCCACGCGTATCGAAGCGTTGAGTTCTCAGGGCACGGTCTCGACGCTGCGAACCATACCGGGCTTAGTCGATCGCGTGCTCTCCAGCCCCAACGGTGACGGGCTTTATTGCCATCGAGTGCTGGGCGTCTTCCCCTGGATGCCGAGTGCCGAAGATGTCATCTTCGTTCCTACTCCAGCCGGTTCGGAAAAAGAAGTCGTCCCGGTCTCCTCACTTGGGCGATTTGCTCTCTCTGCAGACGGCAAGAACCTGTATATAGGCGACCAGGGACACCTGTGGAAGGTTGTTCTCCCAGCGGGCGGAAGCCAAGCCCTGGCTTTTCTCGCTCATGTGAAGCTTGAAACCGAGGAAATCTCCAAGCCTCCAAGACCTCTGGCCCAGGAACGCAACGTCGTGCGGGCCATCTTGACACCGCGCCTGTCCCCCGACGGACGCACAGTCGTTTTCGGCGCGGCCGGCTTCCTCTGGATCGAGCGCCTGGATAGTGGAGAAAAAGCGCAGCGGATCTCTCAGGACACCGCGCTGGAAACCGCCCCGACCTTCTCTCCGGACGGACACCAGCTCGCCTTTGTCCAAATGGAACACGGCGAGCGATCCATTCGGCTTCTCGATCTGGCCACTAGCCAGACCCGAGTGCTCACATCCGGCCCTAGCATCTCGCAGTTGTCCTGGAGTTCCGACGGGCGACGGCTGGTCGCCGTGGTGAGTGGGCACATGACGGCCTTCACCGTGGCCGATGGCAACAGTGAGCAGCTAGCCAACGTCGGTTCTTGGGCACCTCGGCCGCAACTCTCTGCCGATGGCCATGCATTCTACTATTCGGCCGACACGACCGGGGTCGGCAACCTCTACCGCCGCGCGCTTTCCAAGGATGCCAAGCCCGAGCAGATCACACATCTCACTCGCCATCTCAGCGACGCGCAGATCTCCCCCGACGGGAAATGGCTGGTGTTTCGGCGCAACGATTCGATACTAGCGGCTTCATTCGCGAACAGCTCGATCCATGATGCCGACGTCCGCGACATTTCTGCAGAAGGCGGCGACTCGTTTGCACTGACGCCGGATGGATCCGCGGTGATTTACGCCGTCGGACAGCATGTTTTCGAGCAGCCTCTGGCCGGTGGAAGCCGGAAGGAAATTCCGGTTGCGCTGGATCTACCGCGCCCGATCCCCCCTCCCGTCCTACTGCGTGGTGTTCGTCTGCTCGATCTGGTGGCAGGCACCTTTGGTCCCCCCACATCCTTGCTGATCGAGAGTGGCCGCATCCAGTGGATTGGGAGCGAGCCCGGTCACAACCTGCCCAAAGGCGTCACCGTCGTGGACGCCACCGGTCGCTTCGCCATCCCGGGATTGTTCGACTTCCACGTACACTCCGGCAATGCAAATGCAGAAGCTTTCCTGGCGTATGGAGTGACTTCGCTGCGCGACACCGGCGGTGGACTCGCCTTGCACGGCGCCCTTCAGGACCGCAGCGATTTCACCAGCCTGCCGGTGCCGCGCTATTTCTTTTCAGGAGAGATCTTTGAGGGTGACCGTCCATACTGGGGCGACGACTTCCTGCAGATTGACAACGAGCAGGATGCGCGCGACTACGTCCGGCGCTTCAAGCTACTTGGCGCCAGCTTCATCAAGGTCTACCCTACGCTTTCATGGCCCTTAAAACGAGCCGTCGCCGACGAGGCTCACCGGCTCGGACTACCGGTGGTGGGCCATGGCACCAGCGCAGAGGAGATCGTCAAAAGCGTCACTCTGGGATTCTTCTCGGTCGAACATGCTACTTCCCCCGATCCCGCTTTTGACGATGTACTCCAATTGCTAGCCGCATCCGGCACCCGCTGGGATCCAACTGTGGCCGTTACTGGCGGTGATGTCCTCTTATTGCGAGACGAACCCGAGCGACTCACGGATGCGAAGTTCAAGGCCTTCACTCCTACGTCGTATATCGAGAGAGCCATGTCCGGGAGCTTAGACAAGGATGACGCCACCGATGCCCTCCGCGGCTCCCTCTCCGCACAACTCGCATCCATGGCGCGTGCTCACCACCTGGGCGTAAAGCTGTTTGCGGGTACGGATGCACCCAACCCGGCATGTTTCTTTGGATCATCTTTGCACTGGGAACTAGCACGCTTCGTGCAGGCGGGGCTCTCCCCAATTGAGGTGCTCCGGCTCGCCACTCAGGATGCAGCGGCAGCCGTTGGCGCGGAAGATTTGGGCTCCATCGCACCGGGTAAGCTCGCGGATGTTGTGTTGCTGGAGGCCAACCCTCTCGAAAACATTCGCAACACCGAAACTATCTGGCGTGTAGTCAAAGGCGGCTGGGTCTTCGACCCGTCGCAGATGCAAAAAGCTCCGTCCAGTCATTTAGCTGTCTCGGAGGCGAGGTAATCGGTCAGGCTATGCAGAACGCCGCGGAGCAAAGTCGGTGAAAATGGAGTCCGGTTAAGAGGGTCATGACGTGAGTTTCTAAGCGCGTTGAAGCTTCGCTTCCGCTGTATTATTCCAAAATTTAAAACAATTTACACAAGAGCTACCTGCTCTTCGGTCGGCTCCGCTCAACAGTACCAGGGCTCGTTCAGATAAGGTATCGTGGCGCGGGAAGCCAGATGAAAATCGGGCGTCCTCTCGTGCGCCAGCTCCCAGATTTTCGCAAAGATCTCCGCGCGGCCGGCTTTGTGCCGCTCCTCGCGCTGGATCAGCCCCTGCACCTCAGTGCATAGCTCGTCGACAGCCGGATCGCCGTGCCGCCAACGGTATGAGAGCGCCGCCGCGTCGAACGGACCGACGATTTCCCGGATCTCGGGCAGTTCCAGAAGCAGCGAACCTGCGGGAATCAGCAGGCGGATTGCTAACTGGATCGGGCTAACATTTTCCACCAGATCCAGATCCACCAACAGTTCGAGCAACTCTCGGTATCCGCGCCGCGTCGTCCATGGAGTGAACGTCACGAAGGTCGGTGCCAGCAGCAAGCCCGTATCGCGCATGATTCCAACCGCTTGGATGAAATCCGCGCGCGTGTGGCCTTTCGCCAGTTTCTCCAGTACAGCATCATCAATCGATTCGACCGCGCTGGTTACGAACAAACAGCCCGTCCGTTTGAGCAACGGCAGCAAGTCCTGGTGCCGCAGCAGGTGCTCGATCTTGATGGTGACGTCGTATGTAACCGACGGATGCTCGGCATGGAGCGCCGCCACGATCGCCGCGGCGTGCGCCGGCCCGTTGAAAAAATCGGCGTCACCGAAGGTGATATGTTGCGCTCCGGCGGCTACCTGCTGCCGGATGTCTTCCAGCACTACCTTCTGCTGCACCACGCGAAACGTTCCGTTGTAAACAGGCACGATGGGGCAGTGACGGCAAAAGTGCTTGCACCCCCGGCTGGCTTCGGTGAACCCGACCAGCTTTTCTTCGCCATTTGCCAACAATTTCGCGTACCGCCGCAGCGGCGGTAAACCGCTCCGGTCCGGGGCGAGAAAACTCTGACGGCCGAGCGAAATCAGCGGCTCCCGCTGCGGAGCGGAATCGCCATTCTCGAGCCGCGCGGCCAAATCGCGCAGCCCCTGCTCAAATTCACCTCCCAAAACGGTTTCCACGCCAAGCCCCCGCAAGTATGTTTCGTTCATTGGCGCGTATAATCCATAGCAACAAAGGCGTATCCCAGGGTTCAGCGCTCTTACCTTCCGGATGACCGGAACGGCGAGGCGAGTAGCGGTGTGCATGGGCAGGTAAAATGCGGCCAGATCCGCTTCCTCGACCGCCGCGCTGGGTAGAACGCTGCAAGCCAGGTCCACACATGTCACTTTACTCCCGACGGCACGCAACCAAGCGGCCGGCGAGGCCAATCCAAAGGGCTGGCGGCCCAGTTCGTACGTGGAAATGAGTAGGATTTTCAACAAGCTGCACCTTTATTATCGCCCCGGCAATCTACATAAATAGAATTGTTACAATGAAGTGACTCAACTCATGCTGGCCACCAAAAGCCCGACTGAGGAAATTCTCGACCTGAAAGAGGAACGCCGCGCGATACTGCTGGCGCACCACTATCAGGAGCCGGAGATTCAGGAACTGGCTGATTGGGTGGGGGATAGCCTGGAGCTGGCGCGGAAGGCGCGGGAGTTCGAAGGCGACGTGATCGCTTTCTGCGGCGTTTGGTTCATGGCGGAAACGGCCAAGGTGTTGAATCCAAGCCGGATCGTGGTGGTGCCGGACCGCGCGGCGAGTTGCAGCCTGGTGGACAGTTGCCCGGTCGAGCCGGTACGGAACTACAGGCGGCTGCATTCGGATCACGTAATTGTCAGTTATATCAATACTTCAGTTGAGGTGAAGGCGGAGAGCGACATTCTCTGCACCTCGCGGAATGCGGTGCAGATCGTGAACTCGATTCCGGCGGACAAAACCATTCTCTTCCTGCCGGACCAGAACCTCGGAAGGTATGTGCAGCAGCAGACCGGCCGGAGGAACATGAAGATCTGGCAGGGCACCTGCGTTGTGCACGCGACGTTTCCCGTGCGACGTCTGGCAGCGGCGCGGGCGGATCATCCGGGTGCGCTGGTGGTGGCGCATCCCGAGTGTCCACCGCCGGTGCTGGAAATGGCCGATTTCGTCGGCTCCACTTCGGCCATCATCGACTGGTGTGTGCGCTCGGCGGCGCGCGAGTTCATCGTGATGACGGAGAGCGGTGTTCACTATTCTCTCCACAAGCTGGCGCCGGAGAAGAAATTCCACTTCGTGGCCAACGAAAATTGCAATTGCAGCGAGTGTCCGTACATGCGGATGAATACGCTCGAGAAGCTTCGCGACGCGCTGCTGAATCTCGAGCCGCGTGTGGACCTGAGCGAAGACGTGATGCGCCGCGCCCGGGTGCCGCTGGAACGCATGCTGGCCGTGAAGTGAGCCGCTATGGACACGAGCCCGCTCGTCGATACCTTCGGGCGAGCGCATGACAATCTGAGAATCAGCGTTACCGACCGATGCAACATCCGGTGTTTCTACTGCATGCCGGAGCGCGGTGTGGACTTCATGGAGCGCGAAGAAATCCTCTCTTTTGAAGAGATCGAACGCTTTGTGCGCGTGGCGGTTCGCCTGGGTATTAACAAGCTGCGGGTCACGGGAGGCGAGCCGCTGGTGCGCAAAGACCTGCCGGTGCTCATTCGCAAACTCGCGGCGATTCCGGGTATCCGGGACCTGGCGCTGACTACCAACGCGGTCCTGCTGAGCGAACTGGCGAAGCCGCTCTACGAAGCCGGATTGCGCCGGATCAACGTGCATCTGGATACGCTGGATGGCGAGCGCTTCCGGCAGATTACCCGCCGGAACGATTTGGAGCGAGCGCTCGCGGGCATTGAGACCTGTCTGCGACTGGGCTACGGCCCGGTGAAGTTGAATGCGGTGGCGGTGAAAGGGCTGACCGAACCCGACGTCGTTCCCATCGCACGCTATTGCCGCGAGCGCGGGATCGAGCCGCGGTTCATTGAATTCATGCCGCTCGACGCGCAGCAGATCTGGGACCGGGCGCGGGTTCTGACGGCGGATGAGATCATTCGCGTTCTGTCTGAGGAGATTTCGCCGCTGGTCGAGATCTCGGACCGCGATCCGCGCGCACCCGCCACCGAATACCGTTACGCCGACGGGAGCGGTTGCGTGGGCTTCATCGCTTCGGTAACACGGCCGTTCTGCATGAATTGCAATCGCCTGCGGCTGACCTCCGACGGCAAGCTGCGATACTGCCTGTTCGCCATTGAAGAGGCGGACGTCAAGGAGTTGCTGCGCTCGGGTGCGAGCGATGACGAAATCGCCAGGCTGATTCGTTCGAACGTAAAGGAGAAATGGGCGGGGCACGAAATCAACAGCGTTCGCTTTGTGCCGCCGCCGCGGCCCATGTACGCGATCGGCGGCTGAGCCGCGCTCCCGATGGCAGAAAAGCCGCGGGTCTCCCGCAACAACCGGCGGCATACCCGCGCTACAAAAGCGGTCTGTGCCACTATAGAATTCTCGATGATTCGGCTCTCCGCATTCATAACCGTCCTGATTTCCGGCGCGGTGCTGGTGTCGCAGCCCTCGCCGCCGCAGCGTGTGGGACCGCTTGCGGACGGCGGCTTTCTGTTGAACAGCGGATGGCGGATTTCACCGGCGGGAAAGCAAGTTACGCTGGACACGTTCCCGATGTCCAGTGCGCTCTCGCCTGACGGCCGCTACCTGCTGGTGTTGAACGGCGGCTACAATCCGCCCTCGATCAGCGTGCTTGATACGGAAAACGTGCGCGAAGTTTCGCGCGTTCCAGTAGCGGATGCCTGGATGGGCCTGGCATTCTCGCCCAAAGGCGACCGCGTTTATGTGGGCGGAGGGTCGAAGGCCTCGGTGTTCGAGTTCACGTTTCATGAGGGGATCTTGGAGCCGGCTCGTACGTTCGCCGTGGTGGCGGAGGAGAAACGAACCAACCGTGATTTCATTGGAGACGTGACGCTGACTCCAGATGGACGTCTGATCTACGCGGCCGATCTGTACCACGATTCGCTGGTGGTGATCAATCCGCAATCGGGACGGGTGATTGACCGCGTAAAAACGGGCCGCCGGCCTTACCGTATTCTGTTTGCGCCGGACGGCAAATTGTTCTACGTGAGCAGTTGGACCGATGGCTCGGTGGGCCAGTACCAGACGCAGGACGGCAGCCTGGTGGCCACCGCGCGCGTGGCCCCGCATCCGACGGACATGCTGTGGCTGGATGGCAAGAACGAACCGGCCGAAGGAGAGGCGAAATGGGTGGCGCGGCTGTTCGTCGCAGCCGCGAACACCAACAGCGTTTACACGTTCGGAGTTTCCGAATCCAACGAACTGCATCTTATCGAGAGCATCAATGTCGCCATGACTCCGCGCCAGCCATTGGGCATGACGCCGAGCGCGCTCACCCTGGAGCCGGAGAGAAAGCGTCTGTACGTGGTGTGCTCGGACGCGAATGCGGTAGCGGTAGTGGACGTCTCGCAAGATCACGGCGACGTGCTGGGATTTATTCCGACGGGCTGGTATCCCACGGCCGCGCGCGTGCTCGCGGACGGCCGGCTGGTGGTGCTGAACGGCCGGGGAGCCGGATCTCATGCGAATCCGCAAGGCCCCAATCCGACGAGTCATCCCGAACCCGCGCACGCCGGGACGGTGGGTGTGCAGTACGTGGCCCGTCTGCAAACGGGCTCGGCATCGTTTATCGATCGCATTACCATCGCCCAGTTGCGCGATTACACCAAGACCGTGCTGGACAATTCACCGTATCGCGATACGCGCCTGGATGACGCGGGCACGGCAAACTCCGGCCCGATTCCCAACCATCCGGGAACGAAGTCGCCGATCGAGCACGTGCTCTACATCGTGAAAGAAAACCGCACGTACGACCAGGTGCTGGGCGATATGAAGGAGGGGAACGGCGACGCGTCGCTGGTGCTTTTCGGCGAGCAGGCGACGCCCAACGAACACAAAATCGCGCGGGAGTTTGTGCTGCTGGACAACTTCTACGTAAACTCGGATGTCAGCGCCGATGGGCATAACTGGTCGACCGCCGCAATTGCGCCCGATTATGTGCAGAAGATGTGGCCCAACAGCTACGCCAAACGGCGCAACCTGTACGATTATGAAGGGCAGGAGGCCACAGCCACTCCGCCGGCCGGTTACTTGTGGACCAACGCTGCGGCGGCGGAGGTCAGCATGCGGAACTATGGTTACTTCGTGACCAATGTGACGCAGGCGGCGGTGGGGGCGCAGGTGGGGGCGGTGCGCGATCCAGTTTTGCGCAAAGTGACGAACCTCAGTTATCGCGGCTTCGATCTCGATTACCCGGATGTGGAGCGCGCGAAGGTGTTTTTGCGGGATCTGGCGGAGTTCGAAAGCAAGGGCGAGATGCCGCGGCTCCTGTTCATGCGCCTGGGCAACGACCACACCGCGGGCACGACACCGGGAAAGACGGCTCCGCTCTCCATGGTGGCCGACAATGATTACGCTC
The DNA here is from genome assembly GCA_030041035.1 of Bryobacteraceae bacterium. Lineage (GTDB taxonomy): Bacteria > Acidobacteriota > Terriglobia > Bryobacterales > Bryobacteraceae > QHXW01. The sequence continues at coordinate 12,999 of JASHOO010000494.1, forward strand.
TGGGCATGATCGTGGAAGGGGTTTCGCATAGCCGCTTCTGGCCCACCACGGCGATTTTCGTGGTGGAGGATGACGCGCAGAACGGGCCGGACCATGTGGACTCGCACCGCTCCCCGGCGTTTCTGATTTCGCCCTATGTGCGCCGCCACGCGGTGGACAGCACGATGTACAACACGACTTCCATGCTGCGGACGATGGAGCTGATCCTGGGCCTCAATCCTATGACACATTTCGACGCGGGCGCACGCCCCATGCATGCGGCGTTCCAGGCCATGCCCGATACCACGCCATACGCGGCGGAAAAGCCGCGCATTGCGCTCGGGCAACGCAATCCGGCGGTCTCAGCCACGGCTTCACGTTCGCTGAAGCTGGACTTCACGGAAGAGGACCGCGCGGACGATGATGAGCTGAACGATATCCTCTGGCTGGCGGTGCGCGGCAGTGCCGCGCTGCCGGTGCCGGCTCGCAGCTACTTCGCCCGATAACCATGCCGCAGATTCACTTGTGCTTTCTCTGGCATATGCACCAGCCGTTTTACAAAGACCTGGTGAGCGGGCAATACCAATTGCCCTGGACGCGGCTGCACGCGCTCAAGGATTATTACGGCATGGTGCATCTGCTCGAAGAGTTTCCGCGAGTTCATCAGACGTTCAATCTGGTGCCCTCGATGATGGTGCAGGTGGCGGAGTATGCGGCCGGCCAGGCGCGGGACCCGTTTCTGGAGTGCGCGTCCAAGCCGGGCGATGCGCTGACGGACGCGGAGAGGGATCTGGTTTTGCAACATTTCTTTCACGCGCATCGGGACCGCATGATCGGGCGCTTTCCCCGCTATGCCGAGCTGTATGAAGCGCGGCGCGCGCAAAAGGATTCGGCTTACGCGAAGTGGGCATTCGCGGCGCAGGATTTCCGGGACTTGCAGGTCCTGTCACAGATCGCGTGGTTCGAGGAAGAGTTTCTGGAAAGTGATCGCGAGGTTGGCGAACTCATCCGCAAGGGGCGCAATTTCGACCTGGCGGACCAGGCGCTGATGCTGGAGAAGCAGAAGCAGATCCTGGGGCTGGTGATTCCGGCCTACCACCACGCCGTGCGGAAGGGCCAGATTGAGATTTCGACCACGCCTTACTACCACCCGATTTTGCCTTTGCTGTGCGATTCGGACATCGCTTCGACGTCCCATCCGGGCGTTACGCTGCCCCGCCGTTTTCGATACCCGCAGGATGCTGCGCGGCAGCTTCAGATGGCACGCGATTACATATCGTCGGAGTTCAAGAGCACACCGGTGGGCTTGTGGCCGTCGGAGGGCTCGGTTTCGGATGAGGTCTTCCGGCTGGCCGCGGAGGCGGGATTCCAGTGGGCGGCGACGGACAGCGGCGTGCTGGACCGGACGTTGGAGCGCGCGACCGGAGTGGAAGGACTTTACCGGCCCTACCGCTGGAATCAGAAGGGCAGGGAAATACGCGTGATCTTCCGCGACCATTTCCTGAGCGACCTGATCGGATTTGTCTACTCCCGGATGGAGGCACGCGAGGCAGCCCAGGATTTTCTGGCGCGCATTCGGGACAACTGCCGGCCGATCCTGGCGCGCGGCCGCGATGCGCTGGTGCCCATCATCCTGGATGGCGAGAACGCGTGGGAATACTACGATCGCAACGGGCGGCCGTTCCTGCGAGAGCTTTACCGGCGGATTTCCGAGGCATCAGATATGGCTGCGCTCACGGTGAGCGAGGCGCTGGCGCAGGCCGAGGCGGATGCGCTAGATCACATTTTTCCGGGCTCATGGATCAACGCCAATTTCGACGTGTGGATCGGCGCGGAGGAGGACAACCAGGCCTGGGAATCTCTGCTGGAAACGCGCGAGGCATTTGATGCGGCGAAGGGAATCACGGAAGAGAACCGGCATTTGGCGCTGGAAGAATTGCTGATCGCCGAAGGCAGCGACTGGTGCTGGTGGTACGGTCCGGAACACGATTCACCAAACCGGCCCGATTTTGACCGGTTATATCGAAGCCATCTGGCCAATGTTTACCGCGCCCTCGGACAGCGGCCGCCGGACAAGCTGTCGCGGCCGATCCTGAAGGTCACGGCCGCGGAGTTTCGTCAGGCACCGGCGGGATTCATTCATCCGGTGATCGACGGCGAGGTGACATCGTACTTCGAGTGGCTGGGCGCGGGTGTGTATCGCGCGGATGCGCGGTCGGGCGCCATGCACGGCCGGCAATTTCCGGTGCGTGAAGTTTTCTATGGCACGGATGGGGCCAACGTTTATCTGCGGCTCGATTTCGAGACGCAGATCGATGAGACGACGCGCGGCATTGAATTGCGGATCCGTTTCCTGCCGCGTGCGGGCTCAGAACCGGTAACGGTGGCGGTGCAGGTTGAGAATGGCGCGGCTACGGCGGCGCCGAAGCCGGTGAGAGCCGCGTTTGCACAGTTGCTCGAGATGGAAGTACCGTTCGGCGTCATCGGCGTGGAGCCGGGTGCACTGCTGGAGTTTGCGATTTCCCTATGGCAGGGCGGACTGCCACTCGGCACACTGCCATACGAGGGATGGCTGCAGATGCCGACTGCGGAGCCGGCGGATTGGACCGCATAACGGCCGATGACTCGGCATCAGGCCGTATGCGTGGGGGCTACATCTTGTAGCGGCCGAGGTCCTCGTCGTTCAAGCCCTCGAGCCAGCGGCGCAACTCCTCGTTGTTGATCTTGTCGGAAGTCGCGGCGGCGAGTCTTGAATTTTTGAGCACACCGTCTTCTACGAAGATGGGGCAATCGAGCCGCAGGGCCAGGGCCAGCGCATCGCTCGGCCGGGAATCGACCGAGATCAGTTCGCCATCGCGTTCCAGCCAGATGACGGCGTAGAAGGTATCCTCTTTGAGCTCATTGACCACAACTTTGCGGATGCCGGTTCGCAGGCCGAGCAGCACGCTTTTCATCAGGTCGTGGGTCATGGGGCGGGGAGTCGAGACTTTTTCGATTTCGAGCGCGATGGCATTGGCTTCGTAGATGCCAACCCAAATCGGAAGCACGGTGCTGCTGTTGATGTCCTTCAAAATGACGATAGGCATGTTCGTGCCCGGGTCCATCATCAAGCCGCGAATTTTCATTTCGACTTCCATACCCTGCCTCCCTCCGCAACCATTACATCACACTCTCGCCCACCAGCGAGTTGGGTCCCGCGCGCGTCACGCGCACGTCGAGATATCGGCCCATTAGATTTTCGCCATTATCCGTGGCGTGTGTGAAATTCAGGGTGCGGTTCTGCGACGTGCGGCCGATCCACTGCCCGAGCGCCTGATTTTTTCCTTCGACCAGGACTTCCTGCACCATGCCCACCGCTTCGGAATTGCGGCGGATCTGGATGGCTCGCTGCCGTTCCTGCAGAACCATGAGGCGCCGCGTCTTTTCCTCTTCGGGAATCTGATCACCCAAGTGCAGGGCTGAGGTGTTGGGGCGGGGGGAATACTTGAAGCTGAACAGGGAATCGTACTGCACTTCGTCCAACAGCGCCAGCGTCTGGTTAAAATCGGCTTCCGTTTCTCCAGGAAAGCCAACGATGATGTCGGTGGTGATCGCGATGCTCCGGCGCGCGCCCTTCAACCATTGGATACGGCGCATGTATTCGTCGCGCGTATAAAGCCGGTCCATGGCGCTCAAGACCTTGTCCGATCCCGACTGTACCGGCAGATGCACGTGGTCGCACAGCGCCGGGTTGCGGTCGATCACATCGACAATCGGTTTTACGAAATCCCGCGGGTGCGAGGTGGTGAAGCGCACGCGCCGGATGCCGGGAACTTCACCGACCCGCTCCAGGAGCGTGGCGAAATCCCAGCCCGCCGGGGACGGATCGCGATAGCTGTTGACGTTCTGCCCGAGAAGCTGGATCTCCGTGTAGCCCTTTTCCGCCAGCCGCCGCGCTTCGTCCATCACGCTGGCGCTTGTGCGGCTGCGCTCCGGCCCGCGCGTGAATGGAACGACGCAGTAGGCGCAGGATTTATCGCAACCCTCGATGATGGTGATGTACGCCCGATGCGGATTGTCGCGCCGCGTGAACGGCGTATCGAACGTTTCGTCGGTGTCGAGACTCAGGCCGGTCAGACGACGTCCGCCGGCTTCGAGTTGCACGAGCATTTCCGGCAGCTTGGTATAGCTGGCCGAGCCGGCGACCAGGCTCACATGGGGAGCCCTCTCGAAAATCTTCTCACCTTCCTGCTGGGCCACGCACCCGAGGACGCCGAATACTTTGCCTTTGCCGGCCTCGCGCTTAAATTGCTGAAGCCTGCTGAAAACTTTCTGTTCCGCCTTGTCGCGGATGCTGCAGGTATTGTACAAAACGAGCTCGGCCGCTTCGGCCGTCTCGACCTGCACGTAGCCTCTCGAGAGCAGCGTGCCGATGACCTTCTCGGAGTCGTGCACGTTCATCTGGCAGCCGAACGTCTCGATGTAGAAGGTCTTGGCGGTCACGCATTGTCTATTTTAGCGTGAGGGCGTGGCATTTTAGTGTGATGGCGTGGCAGTCATGAGCACAGGTACGTAGGAAGAGTTCCCGAACCAGAACGCGCTGTCGCCGGTCCCGATGCCATCGTATGTCCAGGCGCCATCCATCGCGATAATCCACTCGCCGTTGCGAAACACGCCGATGCACGACTGGCCGGAATTACTCCAATCCCCCACGACCGGGATGTCGCCATGCTGACCGAAGTAGGCCGCCTGACTCCATTGGCCGTCGCCGGTGGTGTCCAGATACCAGTCGCCATTGAGGAAGACCCCGATCTTGCTGGTGCCGGAGCCGCTCCAGTCGCCCACGACCGGCGTATACGAAGAGTTTCCAAGCCAGAACGCGCTGTCGCCGCCGCTCGTTCCGTCCCAGGTTCCATTGCCGTTGACATCCAGCATCCAATAGCCGCCGATGTAGACGCCGATCTTGGATTTGCCGTTGCCATTCCAGTCGCCCACGACCGGGGTGTCACCCGCCTGTCCGAAGGTGTAAAGGCAATCACCGCCGGCCACGCCGTCCCAGACGCCGTTGCCGTTGCAGTCGAGCAGCCATTGGCCGCTGCGGAACACGCCGATTTTCATCGTGCCCGATCCCGTCCAGTCGCCCACCACCGGGATGTCTCCCGGTTGCCCGAACGAAAAGATCTCATCGCCGGCGGCCGTGCCGTCGAAGCTGCCGTTACGGTTCCGGTCCATGTACCAAGTGCCATTCTGAAAAACCCCTGCCATCCATCCTGGTGAGATCTTGGAGATGAAACCGCTATACGAGTCACCGTTCACGGTCTGGAGCGGGTTGCTGAGCGGGAAATCGCCGGATTGCGTAAGTCCCGCCACAAATGCATTGCCGAGGGAATCGATAGCCACCGCATTGGCGGAATCGATGCCACTTCCGCCCAGGTAGGTGCTGGAGAGGATTCCTGTTCCAGTGGCATTGAGCTTGGTGAGAAAGGCGTCATAGAGACCGTCATTGCCGGCCTGCACAGCGCGCAGGCTCCAAAAGTCGGAGGAGGAAGTGTAACCGGTTATGTAGGCGTTCCCCAGCGAGTCGACAGCGATGCCGGAGGCGTAATCAAAGCCGCTGCCGCCCAAGTAAGTTGCATACACCAGGCTCGTACCCGCGGGCGCCAGTTTTGTCACAAAGGCATCGCTGCCGCCGCCATCATAAGCAGGTTGCAGCACTCCGGAAGTCACCGGGAAATTGGTAGAGTTCGTGACGCCTGCAATGTAAGCCGCGCCCGTCGCATCCACCGCGATGGCGGTGCCCTGCTCGGGTGATCCGGAGGCGCCACCGGATCCGCCCAGGTAGGTGCTGTAAACCAGCGCGTTGCCGGACGGATTCAGTTTGGTGATGAAAGCGTCCTGATTACCGCCGTTTGCGGCCTGCACGGGGGAAGCGGTGGGGAAATTCGCCGACGTGGTGCCGCCGGTGAGGTACGCATCGCCCGCGCTGTCTACCGCCACCGCCGCCGCGGCGTCGCTTCCGCCGCCTCCCAAATAGGTGCTGTAAACCAACGATCCCGAGGAACTCAGTTTCGCCACGAACGCATTCTGCGTTCCTTTGTTCGAGGTTTGATAGGCGTTGAGCGTGGGAAAATTGGAGGACGACGTGTAGCCGACGACGTAAGCGTTGCCGGATGAATCAACCGCAATCCCAGTGCCGCTATCGTTGCCGGATCCCCCGAGAAAGGTACTGTAAATCAGGCTGTTTCCGGCCGGATTCAACTTGGCCACAAACGCATCTCTGGTGCCGGCGAGTGTCGACTGGGCCGGCGCCACAACGGGAAATGCCGTCGAGCTGGTCCAACCGGTGACGTAGGCGTCGCCCGATGAATCGATGGCGATGCCAAAAGCGCGATCGTCGGCTTGCCCGCCAAGGTACGTGCAATAAATCAGGCTATTGCCGCCGGGGCCGAGTTTGGCCACGAAAGCGTTGACACTCCCTTTCTGTTTCGCTTGGATCGGGTTGAGTGTCGGGAAGTTGGTAGCACTGGTCCACCCCGCCAGGTACGCATTCCCCGCGCCGTCCACCGCCATCGACGTCACCGCGTCCATGCCGTTGCCGCCAAGAAAAGTGCTGTAGCTGAGTGTCGGATCGATCACGAGCGGCTTGCGATGGTCGTATGTTCCCACGCGAAACCCGACCGTTCCGTCACCACGCAGGCGAAAACTCCCATCCACCGCAATTCGCTGACCTGCAATCTCCTGGTAAAGGACAGGCGCTTGTTCACGGAATTCCCCCGCGCTTCGGGGCACCACCAGTGCGCCATCTGCATCGATGTGCACAGCCGTATTCTGGTAACGCAGGCGGATCGATTCAGGATCGGCGCCGGGGGCCACGATGAAATCCGATTTCAAGCGATCCAGGTGAGACGTATAGACCAGGTCGATACCCGGAAAAATACTGCGATACGCGATGGCATCCCAGGCCGGCAGATCGGTTTTCCACTCGCTGGGAGTCCCGGCCAGAAAATTGATGCGCGCCGACGACGGCTCCATTCCCTCCAGCCGTGCCGCCGGATTGGCTCCTGGAAAGGCTACGCGGTAGCTATCGCCATTCGCCGCGACCACCACCGAAGCCGCTTCGAAATAGCAGGTCAGGCCGGCGTCGCGTGCAACATACTTTGTCCGCTCTGGAAACTGGCCCTGATTCTCAACGAAATAGATGGGTACGTGCCCGTAGCCGGCACGAGCGGGCTGCACCATCCACCCGGATACGAGAAGCCAGGCAATCGCCGCCCACAAGCGGGCGTGCTGGAACCGAAGTACTGAAGCGATCCGCGTAATCATCAACACTCCTCAGGTGTTTATTCGACAGGACCTGAGTGTTTCTTTAGTGAAAAATTGTCCAACACGGTCGAATTAACATGCACCACATGCAACGTTCCGCTAGAATGGCCAGACGCATGTTTTCGTCCCGCCTGCACTGGGACCTGCGGCCGAACCGGTTAGCGCAGGCCCTCGGTGCCCTGCGCCGGCTGGGTGCAGAGGTCCTGGACCTGAGCGAATCCAATCCCACGCGAGCCGGGCTCTCGTATCCGGACGAGGTCATTCTCCGCGCGTTGCGCGAGCCGCGCTCGCTCGATTACGAGCCCACTCCGGCCGGCTTGCCCGCAGCGCGCGGCGCGGTGACGGACTACTATGCCGCGCGTGGCCTGATCGTCGAACCGGCCAGCATCTTGCTCACGGCCAGCACCAGCGAATCCTACGGGTGGCTGTTCAAACTGCTGGCGGACGCGGGCGATGAAGTGCTGGTGCCGCGGCCCTCCTACCCGCTGTTCGAGTTTCTCGCACAGATGGAACTCGTGCGTGTAGTCCAGTATCCGCTAACGTATCACGACGGCTGGCGAATCGATCTCAACGCACTCGAGCGCGCGGCCGGCGAGCGGACACGCGCCATCGTGCTGGTGAACCCCAACAATCCGACCGGCTCCTTTGTGAAGCAGCGCGAACTGGAGCGCCTGGTTGAGCTGTGCGCTCGGCGTGGACTGGCGCTGATCTCCGACGAGGTTTTTTCCGATTACCGGCTGACAGCGGATCCGGCGCGCGAAGTGTCGCTGACGCGAATTGACGAAGTGCTGACGTTCTGCCTGAGCGGACTGTCGAAGATCGCCGGGCTTCCACAGATGAAGCTGGGGTGGATCGTCATCGGTGGTCCTTCGGCGCTTCGGGCGGAAGCAAAAGAGCGGCTGGAGCTGATTGCCGACACCTATTTATCAGTGGGCACTCCGGTGCAGCACGGGTTGCCGCAGCTCCTCGCAGCAGGTGAGTCCGTGCGGCAGCAGATTACGGCTCGTGTGAGCGAGAACCTGGCGGTTCTGCGGGATCTGGTGAATGACGACTCCCCGGCCCAGATATTGAAAGTAGAGGGAGGCTGGTACGCCACGCTGCGCGTGCCACGCACCAAAACTGAAGAACAGTGGTGCCTCGATCTGCTGGAACAGGACAAAGTTCTGGTGCAGCCTGGATTCTTTTACGATTTCGAATCCGAAGCCTATCTCGTGCTCAGCTTGCTTACGCCGGCGAGGTCGTTCCGCGAAGGAGTGATGCGGCTCATCAGGCGTTTGTGAGCGCGGAGAGATGGACCACAAACCACTCGCGGGCCAGCCGAGCTACTTGTTCGAGCGCGCCCGGCTCTTCAAAAAGATGCGTAGCTCCGGGCACAATCTCGAGGCGCTTGGCGACGTGCAGTTGTTCCAATGCTTCGCGGTTCATGTCGATCACCGGCAGGTCACGCCCGCCTACGATGAGCAGCGTCGGAGCCCGGACGCGATTGAGAACCGGCAAGGCCAGGTCCGGCCGCCCGCCCCGCGAGACCACAGCGCCAACTGTATCCGGCCGTTCCGCCGCCGCTGCCAGCGCTGCGGCTGCGCCCGTTGAGGCGCCGAAATAGCCGGTACGCAGGTGCGCGGTTTCCGCATTTTCAAGGAGCCAATCGGTTGCGCCCATCACACGCTCAGCCAGCAGATGGATATCGAATCGCAGGCGCGCTGTGCGGTCGTCTTCGCGCTTTTCGGCCGCGGTCAGCAAGTCGATCAGCAATGTCGCCAGCCCTGCCTCCTCGAGCGACTGCGCCACGTAACGATTGCGCGGACTGTGCCGGCTGCTCCCGCTGCCGTGAGCAAAAAGTACAATGCTTGCGGCTCCCGGCGGGATTCGCAACGCACCCTCGAGCGTCACCGAACCGCTTTTCAGCCGGACGATCCGTTCAACAGCGTCCTTCACACCTTCTCGAGTTCCAGCATTTCGCGGATGTCTTCGTCACTGGTCTGTGAAAAATCTTCGTACCAGAAACCCACCGAATGGAAAGGCTGCGGCATGTGGAGGCAAACCAGTTCCTCGGCCTCGCTGCGAAGATCCCTGCAGGTGGACGCCGCGGCAACGGGCACCGCCACCACGATCCGCTTCGGCTTCGCCTGGCGCAAGGCAGCTACGGCTGCGCGCATCGTGGATCCGGTAGCCAGGCCATCGTCCACCAGGATCACCGTGCGTCCGGCGACGTCCGGTGCGGGGCGACCCTCGCGATACAGATGCTCGCGCCGTTCCAGCTCGCGCTGCTCCTTCGCGGTGATGAGGTCGATCACTTCCGGCGGCACGTTCAGCGTATCGACCACTTCGCGATTGAGCACGCGTACGCCGCCGGAGGCGATCGCGCCCATCGCCAGTTCCTCCTGCCCTGGGGTGCCGAGCTTACGGACGAGAAATACGTCCAGGGGAGCATGCAGCACGCGCGCCACTTCCCGCGCTACCGGCACACCTCCCCTTGGCAGCGCGAGAACCATGACGTCCGCGCAATCGGCGTAGTGTTTCAGCTTCCGGGAGAGCAATTGGCCCGCTTCGACGCGGTCGCGGAATGGGAGGTCTTGCATGGCACGACCCTCCTCTGCTGATATTGTGCGGCGGCGAGGAAGGCGATGCAAGCGGGAGGGCTTCCCGCGGCTCGGTGTCAGATGCTAGTGAAGTTGGCCTGCATGGTGCTGACAAGGCCACCTCTACAGCAAAGGAACGCCACCGGCCGTCACTGCGCTCGAAACCAGACCACCCCGCCGATAGATAATACTGTTGTGCCCACTCTCTCGTTCCACCACGCGCGCGCGTGCGTGATCGAGCGCATCGTGGCCGGCCGGCTCTTCGCGGCGCCGCAATCCGTCGCGCTCGAGTGCGCCGCCGGACGTGTGTTGGCCGAGGAGATTCGTGCCGACCGCGATTTCCCGGCGCTTGCGCGCTCCGTGCGCGATGGCTTTGCCGTGCGCGCACAGGACGTGCCGGGCACGCTGCGCGTCATTGGCGAAGTGCGCGCAGGAGATCGCTTCGAAGGTGCGGTTACCGCCGGAGAAGCCGTTGAAATCATGACTGGCGCGCCCGTGCCGCGCGGCGCCGATGCTGTCGTGATGGCCGAGCACGTCACGCGCGGCGCGGACGGCTCGGTCTCAACCGATCGCGCAGCCGGTCCCGGCCAATTCATCAACCCCCAAGGCTGTGAAGCGCGCGCGGGAGAAAATCTGCTTTCGCCGGGCAAGCGCCTGGATTTCTCCGATATCGCCCTGCTTGCCGCGGTAGGCAAGGCCTCGGTGGCCGTGTGCCCCAAACCGCGCGTCGCCCTGCTTGCCACCGGCGATGAGATCGTACCCGTCGCCGAAACGCCCCGTGATTACCAAATCCGCAACTCCAACGTGCATTCGCTCGCGGCGCAGGTGGCACGTGCGGGCGGCGTGCCGGTTCTTCTTCCGGTGGCGCGCGACCAATATGAAGATACTCTCGGCCTGATCGAGCGCGGT